>JAKBCX010000017.1 GCA_021807465.1 Pseudomonadota bacterium
GGGGAATGGCGGGGTGAGGCGCGCCAGGGATGCTGGCGGCAAGGGTTTCGTCCAGCGGGTCGCGAAGAATTTCGGCAACCGGGACGGAATGGCTGTGCAGCCGGTTGACGAAAGACGTATTGGCGCCATTTTCCAGCAAACGGCGCGAGAGATAGGGCAGCAGGCTGGCATGCCGCCCCACCGGCGCATAGATACGGCATGGCTGCGTGCTGTGCGCGCGCAGCTCCTGGTACAAATCCTCGCCCATGCCATGCAGGCATTGAAATTCATACGGCTTGCTTCCGGCCATGGCATGGATGGTGGCAATGGTAAGCGCATTATGCGTGGCGAATTGCGGGAAAATATCCTCCCCGGCATCGAGCAATTTGCGGGCGCAGGCCAGGTAGGAAATGTCCGTATGCGCTTTGCGCGTGAAGACAGGGTAATCCTCATGCCCGGCGATTTGCGCCTGTTTGATCTCGGAATCCCAATAAGCGCCTTTGACCAGGCGCAGCATGAGGCGGTGGCCACTGGCGCGGGCGAGATGGATGCAAAAATCCAGCACGGCGGGGGCGCGCTTCTGGTAGGCCTGCACGGCGATGCCAAGCCCGTGCCAGCCTTTTAATGTTTCGTTATGACATAGTATTTGCAGCAGATCGAGAGAAAGATCGAGCCGGTCTGCTTCTTCAGCATCTATGGTGAAACCAATATTGCGCGCTTTTGTAAGCTGGGCGAGGCGGATGAGGCGCGGCACAAGCCCGGCCATCATCAAGGCTTGACGTGTACGGCTATAGCGCGGGAATAAGGCGGAGAGTTTGATGGAAACGCCATCATTTTCGTACACATCGCCACCGGTACGGGCGGAATTTATGGCCTGCGCGTAGGTGGCTTCGTATGCCGTGGCGTCTTCTTCCGTCAGGGCGGCTTCGCCCAGCATGTCGTAGGAATACCGGAAGCCCGGCCAGGTGCGCGGCAGGGCTTGTTGCATGGTCTCGCCCAGCACAAAACCATCCGCCATGGCCCGCACCTCATGTTGCGCGGCGCGGCGTATGGCGGGGGCCGCGAGTAGCCAAAGGCGGGTGGAGGCGAGAAGCGCCGCTAGGCGCAATGCGGGGGTAGCATGCCAATGGCGGCCCGCCAGCTTGTCGCGCAGCAGCTCATCGCGCGTGCCGGTATCGGGGATGCGCAACAACGCTTCCGCCACGCCCATCAGCGCCTGCCCTTCTTCACTGCCCAGAGGATAGGCGCCAAGCAAAACGGCAAGCCGGTTTGGCTTACGGGCGCGCAGGGCTTGTACCAGCGCCTCCGCCAGCGTTTGTGCCTGGCGCCGCGCCTCGGGCGGCAGGCTGGCCAGGGGCAAAAGCGCGGCGATGCAATCTGGCTCGGGCAAGCGGCATGCCGCCGAAATGGCGCGGCGTAATGGCTCCTGCTCTACGGCTCCAACTTCATCCTGCGTCCCGCTCATGAATCTCAGTTAGGGGCGGGGGCGTAATTGCAAGGGCAGCGGCCGGATTTTTAGCGGCGTGTCAGGCTTCGGCGATCAGCCGCCCGCTTTCCTGCACACCAAGGGCCTGTAGCGATTTAAGCGCGGCGTTTAGCCCGCGATTAAGCTGCTGGGCGCGGCGATTAGCCGAGACGGATTTTTTGGCAAAGCGAGTCAGGACGGCGCGCAGGGCTTCGGCCAGGCTGGCCGCATCCTGCTGCTCTATCTGGCGCAGCTGCGCGGCGGCGGCGGTAAGGTTACAGGCCCCTAACCGGCCCATTGTGTCCGTCAACTCGGCAAAAACAGGCGTGGCCTCTTTCAACGCTACTTCTATGCTGGCCGCGGCGTCGGAAATATCGTTGGGTTTGCCGGTGAGCATCAGCGCGTCCAACTGGTGCAGTTTGCGCGAAAGATCCTCGATAAGCTCCAGCCCGTGGCGCAGCACGGGGCCGACTGGCGGGTGACCCAAAGGCGGCAGGCCCGTGCTGGCGGCATCGCCGGGGGAGATGTTACGGAACTGCCCGGCAATGCTCATGATTTGGTTTCTTTCAGCACGGTGGCGATGGCCTGGGCGAGATTTTCAGGCGAGACATTATAGCTGCCATTGGCAAGCTGGGCACGGATGGCGGCCACCGCATTCTGGTCGATGCCCGATGCACTCTGCGCGCTATTGAGTAGCGCGGCGCCCGATTGGGCAGCCTGGCTCAGCGTAACGGAGTCGGTTTGCGCCGGGGTTGCCTGCGCGGGAGACGCTGCACCACTGGAAATGCTGGGCTGGCTGCCGGGTGTTTCGGGCATATTCGGCTGGGTGAGTGGGCGGATGGTATTGCTCATGCGGCTAACACGCTTTCAGACGATTTCATCATATCCCGGTCGAGGATCGCCAATGCTGCCTCGTAATCCTCCAGCGCGGCGATGCTGCTTTCTGTATTGGCGCGCAACAGCGTAAAACGCAAGGCGGAATAAACCGTCATCAGCGCGGTGCCCAGCGTATTGCCATCCGTTGTGTTGAGTATGCCGCTCATCACGGTCAGCAACTCATCGGCGCGGGCAATCATGGCGGCCTTGGTTATGGCATCACCCGCCTCAATGGCAGCGCGGGCGCGCCGGCCATAATGGCGCAATCCGCGCCAGCCTTGGCGCAACCAATCCATATCCGCCGCGCCGTCGAACATGGTGGCGCGATAGGTGTTGATCAATTCACTGCCGTTCATGATTGCCTCCTGAAATTACAGCCACGGCCTAGCCGGACGAGTTGGAGCTGCCGCCCAGGAAAATGCTGAGATAGCTCTGGCTGATGGACGCCTTATAGGCCGTGCTTTCAGCCGCTGTATATTGTTGCGCCAGAATTTTAAGCTGCGCCGCGTCTTGCTTTTGCATTTGGGTAATCTGGCTGTCGATGGAACTGACCGATGCGTTGAGCGAGGCCGTGGCGGCGCTGATGAAGCCCGTGGTGGCGGCCGTATGCACGCCATTGGAAGAGCCGCTGGCTGCACCAATGGCACCAGTGGTGATGCCGTTGAGTTTGGTATAAAGATCGCTGACCAGCTTCTGCACCGCATTTGGGTTTTGCGCATATTCGCTGGCAAAGCTGGTGGCGTTGAAGCTGATGGTGCCAGAGCCGCTGACCGACAAGCCGGCCGCGCCGGCGGAAACGCCACTGGCCATAAGCCCGCTAACGGCGGAAACCAGGTCGTTCTTCAGCGATGTTGCCGAGTAATTGCCCAATAACGGGCCAGACTTGGCGGAGCTGGAACTGGCACCAGAACTGGCGGGCACATATTTGGTTTCTTTGGCGATGGTGGCAATGGCCGCGTTAAGCCCGGTGGCTACGGCCTGCACGGAGCTGGACAGGTTGGTGGGCGAGGACGACACCGAGACCGAGGCATTGCCCGACCCGGCCAGCGAAATAGTGACGCCCGCAACGGCGCTGCCCAGCGTGTTGGTGGTGCTGGTAATGGGAATGCCGTTGAGCGTGAGAGAAGCGTCGGTTGCGGCCTGGGCCAGGGTTTCCCCCGTATGGGCGGAAGACGGATTATAGTTAAACTGCGCCAGTGCGCCAGTGCCCGACACGTTGAACGCGGCGGAGCTGCCAGTGGCACTGCCTTTAAGCACCAGCCTTGCCCCAGCCTTGGTGCCCACAACGCTGGCCTGCACCGGCCCGCCTTGCTTGTTGATGGCGGCCGCGACACCGTTGAGGGTGAGGCTGCCCGAGCCTATGGAAACCGTTTCGCTCTTGCCGTTGCTTAAGGAAAACACCATGGCCCCCGCCCCGCCCGATAGCGTGGTGCCACCCGAGCCGAGCAGGCTGGAATAAATCTCTTGCGATTTAGCCAGCGCGATATTGGTGAAGTTGTACGTGCCCGCCGCAGCACTGTTACTGGCGGTGGCGGTGATTTTGGTATTATCCGACGTGCTGACCGAGCGGCTGTTGATGGAGGCGACATCTTTGATGTTGGACAACGCCTGCGACAGTGAAGACACCGCGCCGCTGATAGCACCCCATGCGGAAATATTAGCCTGCTCGGTGCCGATTTGCGATTTGAGCGACGTAATGGGAGCCTGCATGCGTGCCTGTACGGTGGCAATTTGCGCGGAGATCTGAGAGGATCCGAGGGTACTGACGCTTGTCATGGCTGTAGCTTCCCAAACAATTCAGGCCGTGGAACAAATAGCCAGGCCGGAGTAATCCCCGGCCTGGCTGGAGCGTTACGGCAGCAGCGAGAGATAGCTCTGCTGCAGCGTGGTGGAGGATTTGAGCGCGGCCACGCCGGACTGCGCCTGAATCTGCGCCTCGGTAAGCTGGTTGCTGACCGCCGGGATGTTGGCATCCTGCACCACGCCCAGGGCGGTGGTGAGGTTCTGCGACGTGGTGTTGAGGTTGTTGATGTTCGCCGTCAGCGCCTGCTGCACAGCGCCCAACTGGCCGCCCTGGTTATTGAGCGCGCCAAGCGCGTATTTCACCACATTGATGGCCGTATTGGCGCCCGACGTGGTGGAAACGTTGATGGAGGACAGCGAGGAAAGGCTGGATTTGACGGACAGGCCGATATTGCCGGCATTGCCCACACTGAACGCACCGGAGGACTGGAACTGCACTTGCCCTTGAATGACCGCCGAAGCCGTGCCCGCGCCCGTCTTGATGGTGCTGGCCGTGGTACCAACCGTCTTCAAGGAGCCGGAGCTGGTGCCGGTGATGTTGATGTTATAGCCAGAGGTCTGTGTCAGCGTGACATTGCCGCTTGTGTCGAGCGAAGCGACAATGCCGCTGGTGGAGGACTGACCATTGATCTGGCTGACAATCTGAGACGCGGAGGAGGCGGTAATGGCCTGCTTGGTGCCAATGCCGGAGGAGGTTCCGCCCGAACCCTTGCCGGCCTGAATGTTGAAGCTATAGCCCGCGCCCGCGCCCGCCGTGCCCATCGCCAGCGTGATGGTGGTGGTGGCCTGCGCCTGCACGCCCGTGGTGCCAGACACGCCATTAATGGCCGAAGCCAGCGAGGCAGCGGATTCCTGAGCCTTGGAAATAGCGACCTTGGCCTGGCCGCCATTGGCGCCGGTAACGGCTAGCGAGCTTGTGGTGGTGAACTTGCCCGCCGCGCCGGACGCGATTTTGGCCGCCGAAGCCGCCAGGGTGAGCGCCGCCGAGGTGGATTTGACGTTGGTGCCATACACGGTGGTACCGGATACGGTGGAGGCGTTCATGCCGATGGCCGAGGCCGCCAGATTGCCGATGGAGAGGGTCATGGTCTGCCCCTCATTGGCGCCTACCTGGAACTGCACGCCGGAAAAGCTGCCATTGAGCAGGCTGATATTGTTGAACTGCGTCTGGTTGGCAATGGTGTTCACCTGGCTGACGAGCTGCCCGACCAGATTCTGCAGAGACTGCGATTCCGCCGGGGTTTGCGTGCCGTTGGCGGCCTGCACGGCAATAGAGTTGAGCTGCTGCACAACGCCAATCTGCTGGGTGATGGCGCCCTGCGCCGTTTGCAGCAGAGAGACACCCTGGTTGGCGTTGGAAACGGCCTGGGTGATGCCGTTGAGCTGCGAGGTGAAGCCCTGCGCGGTGATGTAGCCGGCCGGATTGTTGGAGGGCGAGTTGATCGACAGGCCGCTGGAAAGCTGCGCTTCCAGATTGCTGTTGGTCGAGGTGGTGTTCGCGATGGAATTGAGCGCCTGCAGAGCGCCGCTATTGGTAAGGATAGAGCCGACGGCCGACATATGGAACTCCTTGGTTGTGGTTGCCGTACCCCTTAATTCGGCCCGGAGGTGGGAAGTTTGCCTGGATCTGCCGCTTTAATTTGCGGCGCTTTCCGTCATTGCAGGCGCAGCTCCACGCCGCCCGCCGTAACCTGCGCGGTAAAGCGGCGCCCGGTGGCGGGGTTGAGCAGCAAAATCGTGTCGCCGATGCGGCCTGTCTGCTCCGCCGTGGCATCGAGCGAGAGCAGCACGGCGCCGCTTTGCACATTCACTGTCACGGTCTGCCCGGCCTTCACCACAATGGGCGCCTGCACGGCATCGGCGGTAATGGGCACACCCGCGGCCAGCGCCATGTCCGGGGTGGCGCCGATAAGCTGGGACGTGCCGAAATAAACCTGGCGGCCGGCGAATTGCTGCACCGGCAGGGTGACAAGTTTGAGGTCATCCGCCGTGAGCGGCCGGCCGGGGGTGATGGGCCGGGCCGCGACCACCACGGCCTCGCGCTGCGTAACGGTGACGGTGACATACAGCGCCCAGCCCAGCGCCGGGCAATGCACCGCGGCCTGCTCGTAAGGGGCTACGCCGCTCATACTCACATCCAGCGGGGCGGGGCAGGCGTGCATGAAGCGCGCGCCGGTAACGGGGCCAAGGCTGAGCGTGGCCCCGCTGGGCGCCAGGGCCTGCGCCGCCTGCCGCACCACCTGCGCCACCGCCGCCGGACTTTGCATTGGCGCAGCCCCCTGCCCTGCTGGCGGCTGCCCGGCCCAGGCATAGCCCGGCCAGATGGCAAAGGCCGCCAGCAGCGCGGCGCGGCGCGGCGTCATTCGGCGGCACTCTGGTAAGCCGCGCTGCCCGCTTGCGGAGCCACGGGCAGGCCGAGCCATGGCGGCGGCGCATCTTCCAGCCCCGGCAGGGCCAGGACGGCGGCGCGTGTGGCGCGGCCTTGCTCCAGCGTGGCCTGCAGCCCGGTAATGGCGCTTTTCAGCGCCTCACCCCAGGCATTGGCGCGCGGCGGCAGGGCCAGGGCGCCCAGGCTGGGTGGCACGTCCAGCCGCTCATCCACCAGCAAACGGCAGCCTGCGGCGGCTGCAATGAGAATGGGGTAATGATCGGCATGGGTGGCTGAAGCGGCAGGGCGGATCATGATCTGCGGCCCCAGCTCCGCCATGGCCTGCGCCCAGGCAAACTCCGATTCCTGCGCGCCGATGCGCGCCACCGATCCGGCATAACCCGCCCCCTTGCGCTCAACCACAATCCAGGAGGCAATCTCCAGCGTGTCGTTGATGAGATCGGCCAGCCAGGGCGGGGCAATGCCTTCATCGAACCACAGCACGCGCGGCTTGGTGTTCAACCCCGTGCCAAAGGTAAGCTCCCGCCAGATGCGCGGGCTGAGCGCGGGGCGCCAGAGCGAAACCGGCTTGGCCTCACCACCCAGGCGGCGGAGCTGTGTGACCAGCCCTGGCGACGTGGCATAAATAGCGGCGGCCTGGCTGAGCGCGGGCAGCGCTTCTTGCGCCGGCACCTGGGTGTAGATGGCGGTATAAGCCGGGCTGTGCGGATGTGGGGCGTGCTGCGGATTGGCACGCACCCAGGCGGCCGGGGCGCGGCGGCCGAGATCGGCGGCGGCGGGCAGGTCCGGCACCCAGTCAGCCTCGGCCAGCCCGGCACGGCGCAAGGCGCGGGCGGCGTTAAGCACCGGCATGCCGGTGAGAGGCTCGCCGCTGACCAGCAGGCTTAGCGGGTCGGGCGGGGTGGAGCGGAACAGGCCGGTGCGCGCCTCGGCGGTCAGCAAATCGCCATGCAGCGACAAGGCCGGGTGGTGATACGGGTCGGCCCAGGGCCGCGCCTGCGCCGCCGCTGTGCCAGTGCGGAAAGCGTTGCCCTGGTCAATCTGCACGGCCTCGGGCGGGGCAATGAAGGAGGCATCCGGCGTCCAGACCAGCTTACCGCCCGCCGCGCGCAGCTGCGCGCCGAGATCGGTCCAGAGCGCATCGCCCTCCAGCGCGGGGAAGATGCAGCCCTGCAGTGCCTGGGTGCGCGCCAGCAGGCCGGGCGGCGCCAGGGCGCTCGCCTCCTGGTCCACCAGCAGCCAGCCGCCCGGGCCAGGGTCATCCGCCCTGTGCCCGGCGCCCATTCTGGTATCGGCGCCAATAACAATGGGGCCATGCACCATGGCCTGGCGCGGGCCTGGCCCAGCGGGCACCAGCGTGCGCGCGCCCGCCATGGCAACCGCCGGGTCGGCCAGGCGCGCGCGGAGCAACTGCGCCCAGCTGGGTTCGGCCGGGCGGGCGCGGGCATCGAGAATCGCCAGATGCGGCGTCGCCGTCATGGCAACCGCCTGTTCCAGCGCCTGGGCGAAGCTTAGACCCGGCGCCGGGGCCACGGCCAGCACCTTACCTTCCAGCGCCTCGGCCTGCTGGGTAACGGCGGTGAGGTAGGCCTGCATGGACGGGCTGAGCGCCGCCCCCGCCAGAATGATGGGGCCGCTCAGCGCCTCGCCAGTGAGCAGCGCGGTGAGCCAGGCATCGACGGCGGGGATGTCCGCGCCGCCGCATAGCAGCAGCATGGTGGTGCCGGGGTCCTGAGTGGTGCGCACATGGTGGAACAGGCCGGGGTGCTGGCGGTTTTGCACCGCGGCCGGCAGGTTCATGCGCTCCAGATGCTCCTTCAGCGATGATGCCGCGCGGGCGCAGAAAATATCGGTTGGTATAACGTCGCGCTGGCTCTCGGCGCAGCGTGTGAACAGGGCTTCCGGCACGCGCGCCACCTTGGCGCCCAGCTCCGCCAGGCGGAGCTGCATGTCGTATTCCTCGGCCCCCGCGCGGTTGGGGTTGAAGCCCCCGGCACGCAGAACATCCGCGCCGCGATACCACACCCAATCGCCAATATAGGCGGCCTGGCGCAGGCGCGTGACATCCCAGCCTGGCTTGTGCCGCACCCAGGCACCGCCCGCGCGCGGCACGATCTCGTCGCAATACAGCATGGCGGCGTCTTCTGCCTTCGCGGCAAGGGCGAAGCGCAGGCAGGCATCGGGGGCAAGCGTATCACCTGCGTTGATGATGGCGACATAATCCGCTTCGCGCGCTTCCAAATTCAGCTCGGCGCAGGCAATACGCGTGGCGGCCTCTGGCTCTGGCGGCACGGCAATGGTGGTTATGCCTTCCATGGCCAATGCATCGGCCGCGAGAATGCGGATGATGGCAGGCTTGAGCCATTGCGCGTTCAGCGATTCCAGTGTGGCGTTAACCGCGGCGGCACGGCCGCGCGGGGCAACGATGCTGACGGAAAGGCGCGGCAGCGTGCCAGCCTCTGCCTGCAACGCCCGCAACCTGGCCTGCGCGCCTTCATCCGTGCGCTCAGGCGGGCGTATGCCGCTGGCGGGCGCGCCGCCGGTAGTGGCGGCCGTGCTGAGCGAGCCGCCCAAAGCAGGCACGACGCGGCTGCGGCTGGCGCCGATTTCGCTGAGAAACCCGACCAGATCGGCCGTCTCGGCCGCAAAACCATCCCACACGGCGGGGCTGAATTGGCGCTGGCAAATTGCGTTCCAGGTTTGCTGCACCAAATTGGCGAGCGGGCGGCATAAATCGGCCCGTGGCAGAGGCTGGGAGCGGTTGAGCTGGCCGGTGAGATAGGCCGCGGCGTCTTCCAGCCCTTGCGCGCTGCCAAGCTCCAGCTGCAATTCCTGCCCCAGCCGGGTTAGCTGTGCGGCGGGCTGCGCCAGCAAATCCTGGTAGGTAAGCCAGGCGCGGGGCAAATGCCGCGCCTGCGCCTCGGCATTGGTCACATAGCTCATCCACAGCAGCAGCGCGTGCGCGCGGGAGAGGCCGTTTTTCAGGCTCTGGCTTGCCGCCGCCGTCCAGGGGTCGCGGAAAATATGCACCACATGCGGCTTATGCCCGGCCTGGCGCGCCGCACGCTCGTAAAGCGGCAAGGTGCGGCAGAGATGCGGGTGTTTAAGGCCCCAGAGCCGGTCCTCGCCGGTGAAGCGGCGGCGCAGAATCTCGTCCAGCCTGGTGAGCATGGTGGCGAGGTCCGCGCGCTGCGCCCAGCCCAGCGGCAGGCCGCGCACATCTGTCCAGTCCACGCCGAGCTTGTTGAACAGCTCCACGTCAAACTCGATCAGTTCAGGAATTTCGTAGAAGCCGAGCGGGTTATGCTCGTTTGGATCCGCTTCGTTATAGAATTTGACACCCGCGCGCGTGAGCGCCCCCGATAAAGCGGACGTGCCGCTACGATAATAGCCAACAATGAAAATGGCATCGGACATGATGCGGCTCCCTTAAATATAGTTGAACAGGCTGAGCCCCTGCACGGCGCCAAATGTTTTCATGGCCGCCTGCAGCGCGGCCATGGTCTGGTCGAGCGAAGCGATGGCAACGGGCGTGTTGACGGCTGTGGCGTTATTGATATTGGTCTGGGCCTCGGTGGATTGGTTATTATTGCCAGTGCCGGTGCTGCTCAGCGCTTCCAGCGTCACGCCATTCTGCGCCTGTGCCGAAGTGACGGTTTGCTGATATTGCGTGATACCGGCAAGCCCCTGGTTGAGAATTTGGTTGGTCTGCGCAACCTGCGCCTTGGTGCCGCCAGCGGTGGACAAGGCGGTGTAGATATTCTTCAGCAGCGCGAATACCGATTGCGCGCGCGCTGGTGCGATAGTGAAACTATCTCCGCTGGCGGGCGAGCCGGTAATGCTGTATTCAACACCGGCAAGCTGCAAGCTGGTGCCGCTGCTGCCCGGGGTTGTGGTAAGCGTGCCCGTGGCAATGGTGCTGCCACCCTGCATGGCCGTATAAGCCCCGCCCGTGCCAAAGGTGATTGTGATGGGCGTATTGCCCTGCTGGAACGCATTTGCCGCGGCGGCGTTTACAACGCCATCGGAAATAACCTGGCCGGAGCCAGTATTGGAACTGCTCGCGGTGGCGGCGCCCACTCCATCTCCCTGCAAGGCTGAAATGAAGACGGTGCCATTGGCAATGGTGCTGGCGGTGGAGGCTTCGCCAATACTGGCCTGGGAGGTGGCGGCATCGCCGTAATAAACGATATTGCCGCTGGAATCTGGCTGAAACGGCGCAAGCTGGCCGCGCGAGCCGCCGAACAGATAGGTGCCGTTGGGCGCGGTGGTATTGCCAAGCGCCACCATCTGCTGCAGCGCGCTATTCACCTGCCCTGCCAGCGCATTCATGTTCTGGCTGTTGGTGGTGCCGTTCAGCGCCTGCTCAACAATGCTCTGCACGTTATTCAGCAAACCCATCATCGAGCTATAGGCATTATTGGCCGAGCCAAGCTGCACTTGGATGGAGGCCTGCGTATTATTGTCGTTGGCAAGCCGGCTTACCTGGTCCGTACTGAGCGCTGCGGATTCATACGCGCCCGGGTTCTGGTCCGGTGTTTGCACCGTGAGACCGCTGGAGATTTGCTGCTGCAGATTATTGATCTGCGCCTCCTGCGCCGCCAGCGAATTGGAAAAATTAGAGTAGAAACTGAGGTCCATGAGATGCTCCTTCAGGTGAGCCAAGAAATTTTATGTGCAACGGCCTAAGGGCGCCGCCAGGGCTGGGCGCGCTCGGCCATGCGTTCGGCTGCTTCCGCTTCGGCACGCATGGCGGCGCGCAGCCGTTCCGCCAAATTGCGCCTGTGTGCGTTTATCTGTGCCAGGGCGTCCGCATCCTGCTGCATTTGCGCTGCGGCTGCCGCCCCGGCGGCTTCTATTTGCGCCGCCGCCGCCGCCGCACCCGCGGCAAACTGGCTGGCGCGGCGCGCCTGGGCCGCGGGCAGCACTGTGCCACCCTGCCAGCTTTCCGCCAGACGCCCGCGATAGGCCGACAAAATCTCGCGCTGCGCCTCGCCTTGCGCCAATATGGCGGTCTGGCGGCGCAGATTTTCCTGCACGCGCGCCTCACGCGCCGCGGCCAGAATATCCAGCTTCGCCAGAATGCGCGGCTTCATGGCACGGCCTCCGCCAGCACGGCGGCCAGGGCCGCCTCGCTCGCGCCCAGCCCGGCATATTCATGCACATCCTGGCGCAGCAGCGCTTCCATGGCCGGGGCGCGGCGCAGGG
>JAKBCX010000375.1 GCA_021807465.1 Pseudomonadota bacterium
CATGCACGCGCGCATCGCCAAGCTGCGAATCACGCAGGCGCGAGACGGCATCATACTCATACAACCCCTGCTGCGCCTTGGTGGTGGATTTTATGTGCCACGAGATCAAATCCCGCCCCAAAGCGCGGGCAATTTCCTGCGCCAGCACGGTCTTGCCGGTGCCCGGCTCGCCCTTAATCAGCAGCGGCCGCTGCAACGCCACGGCGGCATTCACGGCCACCTTCAAATCCTCGGTGGCGACGAAATTCTTAGTTCCTTCAAAGCGCATCTTTGCTTCCCTTCCTTCAGGGGGAAGCTAGCCGCGCTGCCCGGCACGTCAAGCTCGGGCCAGCTCCACCAGCCGGAACAGTCCCATGGGCTGCATCTTGCGCCACTTGGCCCCGGCCAGCTCATCCGGCGCCATTACATGCTCCATGCGTATATCCGGGTGCCAGCCCAGCAGGCGAGATGCCGGGGCCAAAGCCCGCTCCGCCCACCACATCGGGCCAGATTCCGCGGCAAAATGGTTGAGCAGTAAAATTTTCCCTCCCGGCCGCACCACACGCCGCAACTCCGCCAGCAAGGCACGCGGGTCCGGCACCACCGAGGCCACGAACATCGCCACCGCCACGTCGAAGCTCTCCGGCGCAAAATCCGTCGCCTGCGCGTCCATCTCCAACAACGCCTCCACCTGCGTCAGCCCCAGGGCCGCCACACGCTCCCGTGCCTGGTTCAGCATGGCGCGGGAGAGGTCGATGCCCGTAATGCGCTTTTCCGGCACGTAAAGCGGCAAAGCCAGCCCGGTGCCCACCCCCACCTCCAGCACGCGCGTGCCGGGGTGCGCATTCACCGCCGCCACCGCCGCTCTGCGCGCGGGGCGCGAGATCAGCCCGAACCAGCTATCGTACGATTTGGCATAGCGGTCATAGGCGGTGCGTATAGAATCCGCGTCCAGCTTGGTCCGTGGGCCATGTAACGCGGCACCGTATGAGTCCGCCATATTCGCTCCTGCCATCTTTCAATTGTAACGCAGCTTGCGCGCAACAACGCGCCCAGGCAATGACGCAAAGCAAGATTCTCAGCGGGAAATCGTATGAATAACAAGACCGGGCGAGAGAATTTGCGGCAATATTTCCGGTGCCTCTCCGGGGCGGTAATAAAGGTATAAAGGCACGCCCGCACGGTGGTTGGCGGCCAGCAGCGCGGTTATGGCGGGGTCGCGCTTGGTCCAGTCTGCCACCAGCAGCGCCACGCGGTGCGCCTCCAGCGCTGCCCGCACCTCTCTGCTGCTTAGCGTGCTGTGCTCATTCACCAGGCAGGTTACGCACCAGGCGGCGGTTACATCCACCAGCACCGGGCGGCCTTTCGCCTGCAATGCGGCCAGCCGCGCCGCGCTGTAAGGCTCAGCCCCCGGCAGGCTGAGCGCGGCCGAGGGCACGCTATGTAGAAACGGCAGCAGCACCAGCAGCGCCACGGCCAGCATTGGCCGCCGCATCAACACCACAGCCAAAAACCCTGCCCCCAGCAACAGTATCACCAGCCCCGGTGTGCCGGCCTGGTGCCAAAGTACCCAGCCCAGCCACGCGAATGTGCCCAGCATCGGCACGGCCAAAGCGCGTTGCAGCCAAACCATCCAGGTACCCGGCCTGGGCAGGCGCGCGGCCAGATGAGGCCTGAACGCCAGCACCAGCACGGGCGCCGCCAGCCCCAGCCCCAGCGCCGCGAAAACACCCAGCGCCCCGCTTGGTGGCAGCGCCAAAGCCGCCGCCACGGCCGGGGCCATGAAGGGCGCGGTGCAGGGCGTTGCCACCAGCACCGCCAACAGCCCGGTGAGAAAACTATTCTGCGCCGGCACATGGCGGATAAACCCCGGCGCCCGCAGCGTGAACAACCCGGTCAGGTTAAGCCCGGCGGCAAAAATCACCCACGCCATAACGGCCACAAAGGCCGGAGACTGAAACTGGAACCCCCAGAACACCGCGCCCCCCGCCGCGCGTAAGCCCAGCAACACCCCGGCCAGCACCAGCATCGAGGCCATGACTCCCGCCGCATACCCCAGCGCCTCGCGCCTTATATGCCCATGCGCCGCCCCGCCCAGCCGCGCGAAGGCAAAGCCCTTCATGGCCAGAATGGGGAACACGCAGGGCATCAGGTTCAAAACCAGCCCGCCCAGCAGCGCCAGCGCCCAATAGGGCGCATGGCCCGGCCCGCGCACCAGCTTTGGCTCAACCCGCAGCGCCTGCATCTGGCGCGCGGGGTCGGTCAGCTCCAGCACGCCAGCCAATGCCGTGCCGGGCTTGGTCAGGGCCAGCTTCAGCACCAGCCCTTGCGGCGTAAAGCCCAGCCTCTGCTTGGCCGCGTTATCAATGCTGCCCGGCGCGTAGGGAAAAAACCGTGCCGACCGAACTTGCGCCGCGCTCACTCCGGCCACGCGCAGCGCGCCATCCGGCGCCAGCGTGGCGGCAAAAGGCGAGGGCACGATGGTGGATGGCTTGAACAACCCCGCCTCAACCGAAGCCCCACCCTTGAGCGCCAGCGTAAAATGCGCCTGCTCTGGTACACACACATCGGAGCATACTAGCCAGCGCGCCGTGGCCTGCACCTGCGTGCCCACATGCCGCGCCGTAAAGGGCAGCACCACATGGCCCGAGAGCACATAGGCCGCCAC
>JAKBCX010000376.1 GCA_021807465.1 Pseudomonadota bacterium
GGACGCGGATTATGTGCAATCCGCCGTAGGTATTCTGCCCGGAACGCGCTTTGCCGTGGATGCCTATGTGCATTTTGTGCGCGACAGAAGCCTTCTGGAAGCCGTGGCTTCCTCGCTGACCGAACTGTTCTCCCCCACCATCATCGCCACGCGCGTGGCGGGCATGCTGGCGCATTACGATTTCGTTTCGCCGGATACCCTGGCCTATTTCAATAACCGCCTGCACCAGGCGCCGCGCGATGCCGATTATGCCTTGGCCTATGTGAAGGAACATGCGCGGAGCGCGGCGCAGCAGCAGGCGGTTATCGCCGCCCTGCGTTTCAAATGCGATGTGCTTTGGGCGCAGCTCGATGCGCTTTACGGCGCCTATGTCGCGCCGGGCCATGTGCCGCCGGGCGCGTTTCTGGCGGAAGGGGCGGGCGGATGAGCGGCGCGCTTACCGCGCAATCCGTGCCCGTATTGCGGCGCGGCATCAGGCGGCATTTCGATGCCGCGCGCGGGCAAAATGTGCTGCAATGCCCGGAGCGGGTGATTTTGCTGGACGAGATTGCCGATGCCATCGTGGCGCTGTGCGATGGCCAGCATGATGTGGCGGCGATTTCAGCCAGTCTCGCCCAGCGTTATGCCGCGGATGTTGCGCTGGTGCAGGCGGATGTAACGGAGTTCATCGCCGGGTTGCTGGAAAAGCAGGTGGTAACGGTATGAACGTGCCGCCGCCTCTGGCGATGGTGGCGGAGCTGACGCATCGCTGCCCGTTGCAGTGCCCCTACTGTTCCAACCCGCTAGGGCTGGCAAAAGCGGGGCAGGAACAGCCGGAAGCGTTCTGGCGGTCGCTGATTGCGGAGGCCGCCGTGCTCGGTGTTTTGCAAATTCATTTTACCGGCGGCGAGCCATGCGCGCGGCGCGATTTGGCGGAGCTTGTGGCCCATGCCAGCGCGAATGGTATTTATACGAATCTTATTACGTCTGGTGTGCTGCTTGATGAGCTGAAATTGCGCGGTTTGGCCGGGGCGGGGCTGGCGCATGTGCAGATCAGCCTGCAGGGCGCCACCACGCAGACGGCGGACAGGATAGGCAATTACCGCAACGGCCACGAGACCAAGCTGAAAGTGGCGCGGCTGGTGCCGGGCCTGGGCATGTCGCTGACCATAAACGCTGTTATGCACAGGCAAAATCTCGCCGAGCTGCCGGCAATGATTGCTTTGGCGGAAAGCCTGGGCGCGGACCGGCTGGAAATTGCCCATGTGCAGTATCATGGTTGGGCGCTGCGCAACCGCGCGGCGCTGATGCCATCGCGCGATGCGCTGCGGGCAGCGGATGCGGTGGTGGCGGAATGGCGTGAAAAACTGCGTGGCAGGATGGCGATTGATTACGTCATCCCCGATTATTACGCAGACACGCCCAAAAGCTGCATGGGCGGCTGGGGGCAGAAATCATTTGTGGTGGCACCAGATGGCCGCGTGCTGCCTTGCCATGCGGCGGAGACGATACCGGGGCTTGAATTCCAGCGCGCGGGCGAGGCGCCGTTGCGCGATATTTGGGAAACAGGCCCGGCCTTCCTGGCCTTCCGCGGCACGGGCTGGATGCGCGCGCCCTGCATTACCTGCCCGCAGCGTGAGGAAGATTTTGGCGGCTGCCGTTGCCAGGCGCTGGCGATGACGGGCGATGCACGGGCAACGGACCCGGCGTGCCATCTGGCGCCCGGCCATGGCCGGCTGGCGCGGCTTGCGGAGCAGGAGGCCGCATCGGGCCAGGATGCTTTGATCTACCGCCGGTAGGCGTAAGGCGCCGCCGCCGCAGAAAATGCATTATCGCGGCTTTACCCCTTGCCATCGGGTTCACGGATAGTAATGATACACAATATATCAATACATCCAAGATCGAAAATGAGGTACCCATCATGAAAACTGGTATCCGCAGGGTGGCAAGCGGCTTTCTATCTCTCGCCCTCATCTGTGCTTCCACGCCGCCAGCTCTGGCCGCGCCGGGAACGGGCGACAATTGGCCCAACCATAATGGCGACACGAATGAAACCGCCTTCAGCCAGTTGCACCAGATTACCAGCGGCAATATCGGCCAGCTTGGTCTGGCCTGGAAGCTGCCTTTGCCAGGTGAGGCAAGCCTGGAAGCCACGCCGGTGGCGGTGGATGGTGTTGTCTACTTCACTGGCAGCTATGCCAAGGTTTATGCTGTGGACGGTGCCACGGGCAAAATTCTCTGGACCTACGATCCGCAGGTCTGGAAGGTTAACCCCAACGCCATGCATTTCAATTTCGCGGTCAATCGCGGTGTTGCTTATGCAAATGGGCGGATTTTCGCCACCGCGCTGGATGGGCGGCTTTCCGCGCTCGATGCCAAAACAGGCAAGGTGCTGTGGACAGCGCAAACCGTATCATTGACAAGCGGTCAGACCATTACCGGCGCGCCGCGCGTGTTCGACGGCAAGGTGATTATCGGCCAGGGCGGCGCGGATTTTGGCCAGCGCGGGTATGTTACGGCCTATGACCAGGTAACCGGCAAGCAGCTCTGGCGCTTTTATGTGGTGCCTGGCTCGCCGGAGCAAAATAAGGGCCATCCGTCCATGGAAATGGCGGCCAAGACCTGGGCGCCGGATTTCTGGAAGCATACGGGCGGCGGCG
>JAKBCX010000377.1 GCA_021807465.1 Pseudomonadota bacterium
CAGGCGCTGATAGGCGGCCTTGTCCATGGTGCCATTGGTGGTAATCCAGCCAGTCATGTCGTCCGTCAGCAAGGAATCCGGCAGATCGCCATTGCTGACAGCGGTGAAATAATCGCGCGCGATCTGGTAATTCGGTTCTTTCATGGGCTCCTCCAGGGCAGCATATTAGCCCAGGCGGCCCTACCGTCATTGATGAAATAAGACACTCTTCCGCAACCCCGCCGCCGCTGGCAATCTATGCGCGGGCGAGGAGGCGCAGATGCAGCCAGCGGCGGATTTCGGCACTTATGACTACATCATCATCGGCGCGGGTAGCGCCGGTTGCGTGCTGGCCAACCGCCTTAGCGCTGATCCACGCAATTCCGTGCTGCTGCTGGAGGCTGGCGGGCGCGACGATTATCTCTGGATCAAAATCCCCGCCGGTTATCTCTATTGCATCGGCAATCCGCGCACTGATTGGTGCTTCTCCACCGCGTCCGAGCCTGGGCTGAACGGGCGGCGCATTTCCTACCCGCGTGGCCTGGGCCTCGGCGGTAGCTCGTCCATCAACGGCATGATCTATATGCGCGGCCAGGCGCGCGATTACGATTCATGGCGCCAGGCCGGGCATACGGGCTGGGGCTGGGAAGATGTTCTGCCCTATTTCAAAAAAGCCGAGGACCATTTCGCCGGAGCCACTGCCCAGCACGGCGCGGGTGGCGAGCTGCGCGTGGAACAGCAGCGTTTGCGCTGGAAAATCCTGGAAGCCTTCCGCGAGGCCGCCGCGCAATATGGCATTGCGAAGATTGGTGACTTCAACACGGGCGATAATGAAGGCTCCAGCTATTTCCAGGTCACCCAAAAACGCGGCCGCCGCTGGAGCGCGGCGGACGCCTTCTTGCGCCCCGCATTTAAGCGCCCAAATCTGCGTGTTCAAACCGGCGCGCTGGCAGACCGTTTACAAATCGAAAATAACGAGGCGCGCGGGGTTCTGTTTTCCTTCGGCGGCAAACCGTATTTCGCCCAGGCGCGCGGCGAAATTCTGCTCACCAGCGGCGCCATAGGCTCGCCCGTGCTTCTGCAACGCTCCGGTATTGGCGATGCGCAAGCGCTGCAAGAGGCTGGTGTTACGCCTATCCACCACGTGCCCGGCGTAGGCGCCAACCTGCACGACCATCTCCAAATACGCTGCGCCTATAAAGTAAAAAACGTACTCACGCTCAACCAGCAAGCCGGTTCCTGGTTCGGCAAAACCGTCATCGCCCTGGAATATGCGCTCAACCGTTCCGGCCCCTTGGCCATGGCACCCAGCCAGCTCGGCATTTTCACCCGCTCGCACCCGCGCTTCGAGACGGCGAACCTCGAATATCACGTCCAGCCCCTCAGCCTCGCCGCGTTCGGCGGCGCGCTGGACCCATTCCCCGCCTTCACCGCCAGCGTGTGCAATTTGCGCCCCACCAGCCGCGGCTTTGTGCGCATTACCTCGCCTGACCCGCGCGAGGCGCCCATCATCCACCCTAACTACCTGCACACGGAAGACGACAGGCAAATCGCGCTGGAAGCTGTGAACCTTACTCGCAAAATCATCGCCCAGCCAGCCTTGGGGCGTTACAGGCCGGAGGAATTTCGCCCAGGCAACACCAATAACGATGCCGAATTGCTTCAGGCCATAGGCGACATTTCCAGCAGCATCTTCCACCCCGTTGGCACAGCCGCCATGGGCAGCGTGGTAGATGCCCAGCTGCGCGTAAACGGCATCAACCGCCTGCGCATCGCCGATGCCTCCATCATGCCCAGCATCACCTCCGGCAACACCAACGCCCCGGTCATGATGATCGCTGAAAAAGCAGCCGCCATCATCCTTGGCGGCGGCTGAAAGGGCAGGGGCGCGAAGCCCCCCTGGCTGTTAAACGCGTTCGATAATAACGGCAGGCCCCATGCCGCCTGCGGCGCACATGGTAATCAGCGCGCGCTTCTGGCCGCGGCGTTCCAGCTCATCCAGCGCGGTGCCGATGAGAATGGCCCCGGTGGCGCCGATGGGATGGCCCAGCGCGATGGCGCCGCCATTCACGTTAATCTTCTCGCGGTCAATCTTGAGGTCGCGGATGAATTTCTCCACCACGACGCCGAAAGCCTCATTCACCTCGAACAAATCGATATCGGCAAGGCTCAGCCCCGCCCGCGCCAGCACCTTTTTCGCGGTGGGCACGGGGGCGTTCAGCATCAGCGTGGGGTCGTCGCCCACATTGGCCGTGGCCACAATGCGCGCGCGCGGCTTCCAGCCCTGTTTTTTGGCATATTCGCCCGAGGCCAGCAGCAGCGCGGCGGCACCATCCACCACGCCCGAGGAATTACCGGCGTGGTGAATTGGCTCAATCTTCAGCCCGGGGTAGCGCTTCTGTACCAGCTCCCCAAACGTCACTCCGCTTTCATCGGCGGGCGCATCGAGGAATTTGGCGAAGCTCGGCTTCAGCGCCGCCAGCCCCTCGGCGGTGGTGTCCGCGCGCGGGTGCTCGTCATGGCCCAGAATCAGTTTGCCCTCGTCATCCACAACCGGGATGATGGATTTGGCAAACCGCCCCTCGGCAATGGCGCGGGCAGCCCGGCGCTGGCTCTCCAGCGCCAGCGCGTCCACATCGGCGCGGGTAATGCCTT
>JAKBCX010000378.1 GCA_021807465.1 Pseudomonadota bacterium
CTCGTCGCCACTGCCCAGGTGCCGGGCAAGGCGGGTGTGACCGTGCAACTGGGCGGGCTGAAGACGAATGAATACTCGATTCATTCTCTGCCTTCTTACAATAGTTATGAGACGCGGCCGTATGAATCGAGCTATGCGATTGATGGGCGCGCGAAGCCGAGCGCGCATACCGAGGTTACGGCGGAGGTGACGCATTTGGACAGCGCCGCCGATGCGCAATCTATTATTTATGTGCCAACAAAATATGCCTACCGGACCAATAGCTATAAGGGCGGGTTCGCGGCAGATACGGCATGGGGCCTGTTCAATATTCAGGCTTATCTCAACAAGGACCAGTCAAGCCTCACCCTGCCAATGGGCGGTATTTATGCCAGCCCGAGCTGGAACCAGGTGACCGTTGTGCAGGCCAATGATCTGTTCAAGGTAGGTACGAAAAATTCCGTGCGAATTGGAATTGAATATCGCGCTAACCGAGAATGGGATGACAGCACGCCCTCTTCATTTAATGGCTCGTCCGATTACCAGGACTATGCCATTAGCGGCATGTGGAACTGGCAGATAACGCCCAAGCTGGCGCTGACCAATGCGGTGCGGGTGGACCGGCTGGTGATGCATCGTGGTACCCCGACCGTCGCGGGTGACCCGTACAGCCAAGCCAACTATGCGAATGCACAATTCACCGCGCCCAGTTTCAATACGGGGTTGGTGTGGCAGCCCACTAATAATGATACGTTCCGTGTGCTGGTTGGGCGTGGTGTGCAGGCGCCGAGCCAAGTAGAGCTGGGGCTGAACTCGGCAACGCCTGAACAGGGAGGTGTTGTTCTGGTCAATGCCGGTAATCCGTACCTCAAGCCATCTGTGACGATGAATTATGAGGTGGATTATGACCGCGTTCTGGCACCGGTTGAATCTACGTTCTCTACGGCATTTTTCTACAGCACGGTGCATGATCTGCTCTCTTATGGCGGTAATCTACCTGGTGTGTTGAACTACCCTTATTATCAGGAAGTTTCGCAAAATATCGGCAATGGCCAAGTCTTTGGTACAAAGCTGGTGTTGACGGGTTCAGACCCTTCGGGCTTACGCTGGACGCTGGGTTATACCCTTGATGCCGTGCGTGCGCATCTTACCGTGCCCGCCCCGCCGGTGACGCCTTATGATTATAACAATGCCACCCCGGTTAGTGCCATTGTATTTGGGCTGGGCTACACCAAGGATAAATTTGAGGCGGATTTACAGGGCAAGTGGCAGTCGCGTTATACGGATATTATTTTGAACGTGACCCCGGCGGGAGAGAGTTACACGCCGAAGATTATCTCTGACTTCGTGTCATTCAATGCGCGCCTGGCTTATAATGTTACGCCGCATCTTGTTCTGGCGGTAACGGGCACGCAGCTGCAATCCAACCAGACCATTGTGAGTGCGGGACCCGAGGTGGCCAGGCGCGTGCTGTTTACCGGCACATATAATTTCTAGCGCCGAATGCGCCCGTTTAGGCGGGCGCGCTTCCGGACTTAAGAGTTTGGAATGAATCTCCAATTTATCTTCAAGGTCTGCCCGTCAGGCGGACGGTTTGCAACCCGTTTTGGGGTAGGGGGCATCGTGCGGAAATATTTGTTGAGCCTGGTGACGATAATCATGCTGGTCACGCCGGGGGCGGTTAAAGCGCAAGTAACGGCGAAGGATGTGCAGGTGGCGGCGCGGGTGCTAACCTTTACCTCCACGCCATATAGCGGAACGGTAAAGCTGGGTATTGTGTACGACCCGTCTGTTGCCGCCTCTAACGCCGATGAGCAGGCGCTGACCGGTATTTTGGGCAGCGGGCTGGCGGTGGGCGGCATTACTTTGGTGCCTGTGCCTGTGCCTATCTCCAAAATAAGCGCCGTGCCGGTGACTGCGTATTTCCTCACCTCCGGCCTTGGCGCGGCGGCGGCGGCGGTGCAGGCGCAGGCGGCTTCCGCCAAGACCATCTGCATAACCACCGATCTAAGCGCAACAAAGGCCGGTTATTGTGCGGTGAGCGTGCAAAGTGCGCCGCAAGTGCAGATTACCGTGAACAAGGCGGCGGCCACGGCCAGCAATGTGGGTTTTGCTTCCGCATTTTTGATGATGATTACTGAAATCTGAACCGCGCGGGGAAAGTTTGATGGTACGGTTTGCTGATATTCCGCTGGTTTTTAAGGTTGGCTTTCCGTCTGCCTTTGCCTTGCTCATGCTGGCTGCCGTGGCGCTTATGGCGGTGTGGTCGGGCGAGAGCCAGACCCATGTGCTGCATGGCGTGATTACGGCCAGCCGGGTTGAAAGCCGCCTGGCCGCCGATTCACAGGGCATTACCGCCGCCAATGGCGCGTTGTACGAGCTGATGACAAAGCAGGCGGCGGGGGGCAGCGCGGCGGATAGCGCGGCGGCACTCAATAATGTGTTGAAGCAGATTGATGCGGTGCAGGCGGATCTTGTGACGCTGAAACCGCTTTTACCGCCCAGCCAGCGTGCGCCGTTCGATGCCGTCCTGAAGGATCTCTCCGATTATCGCGGCGGTGTTAAAGTGGTCGGCTCGATGCTGGGGATCGATTTCAATTCCGCCGCTTCGTTTATCGCGCCGTTTCAGGCCAATTACGCGCGCATGACAAGCCG
>JAKBCX010000379.1 GCA_021807465.1 Pseudomonadota bacterium
TTTTTCCCGTATTGCCACTGGATGCATGGCTACCAGGGCTTGTGGCTAGCACGGGTTTTTTCGCCTTTGCCCGGCCAGGGCCGGACCGGCCCATCTCTTCCTGGCTTATGGCGGCGGCGCCTGGTCATGCCATCATCCGCAAGCTCTGGGCGGAGATCCTACGCTTCTGGCCGCACCCGCGTAAACTCGCGCAATATGCGGGCGGGTTAATTCCCCCCGACCCCGCCGCCAGCGTCGCGCCAGGGGCGGGAGATGAGTATCCGTATTTCTGGCTGCATTATCTGTTTCAATATTTGCTGGAAACAGATGCGGAATTTTCCGCCCATTGGTCACGCTGCCCGCAAATTTCCGCCGGGCCGCCGCACCGGCTGCAAGCTATATGCACCGCCCTCGCCACGCCTGAGGCTATAGTGGCGGCAGCGCGCAGCGCGCCGGTGCAAAAACTTAACTGGCGCGCGCATTACCCGCTGGATGTGCTGGCGCGGATTGATATTATGGACGATACGCATCCTTAACCCGTCTTGCTTCGCCTTCTATTATTGTATTCAATGCCGCTCCCAGCAGGGCAGGAGAAATGATGATGTTTGGAAATGCTTTTGGATATGCCCACCATTACGCCTTCAACCATGATGGCCGGGCGGACATTTACTGCGTTCCACCTAAAAATGCCTGCTCCATGGTCAAATTTATGTGCATCTTGCAGCATCGCCCTGAACTGGAAAGCATGATGCTGCGGACACCATCCGCCGTACACCAGTATTCGCATTTGGCGCTCATGAAGCAGCATAAGCAGGTCTGGGATGCTTTGCATCCCATCTTATTTGTCCGCCATCCCTACAACAGATTAATCTCCGCCTTCATCTCAAAGTTCATCCTTTTTCCCGAAGACGCGGTTCTTTCCAGCCTGCTTGGCATATTGGACATCAAGGGCGAGGATGTGACATTCCGTCAATTTCTGGGCGCGGTTTGCGATATACCCGATGAATGGCTCGACCCGCATTTCCGCCAGCAATCCTCATTCCTGGTCCGCCCGCTCCAAGACTATTCTGTGATAGATTTGGACTCGAAGGCATTCCAGGCCATCATGGATACGCGATTTGGACAGAAAGCCGAGACCTTTCAGAAGGCTCGGCAGGATGAAGAAGATAATATTTTCGGAACAAAATCCTGTTCAGGCCAAATCGAGGGCAGTCTTATCGACCGCCCAGTTAAGTATCTGCGCTATTTGCGTATGAACGGGTTGCAACTGCAAAGCCTCAATTTCTTGGATGTTGGGCTTGAGGAAAAAATCAAGCAGCGTTGCTCGTCAGATATCGAGCTGCTGGCTTATTGTGCCAGCTCCTCCTGACCGGGTAGCGGCGTTTCCGCATAAACATCCAGATACCCCCGCACCATTTCCGCCCGTCCCGGCGGCGGCGTAATGCCTTCCGCCAGGCTCTGCCATAAACCATCCTCGGTGCAGGCCCGGTGGATGGCATCAGCCAATGCGCGCGCATCGCCCAGCTCAAACAACAGCCCGTCCTTGCCATCCGTCACGCGCTCCGCCGGCCCGCCATCGTTGGAGGCAATAACCGGCCGGCCGAATGCCCAGGCCTCGGAAATAACAAGGCAGAAAATCTCCCACCAGATGGAGGGCACCACCACCCAATCCACCCGCGCCATGCGCGCGCGCAACTGGCCGTGGTGATACGCGCCGTTGAACACAACATTGCGCTTGGGTGAAGGCAGTTTTTCCTCGGCGGCGAGAAACGCCTCCACATCGGCCCTCCACTCCGGCGTGGCGAAATGAATATTGTCGCCATTCACCTCGATGATGAAATCGGTAAACCCATCGGCACGCAACAGCGCGGCGGCCTGCAACAGCACATGCAGGCCTTTTATATCCACAAGCTGGCCGAAAAACCCGAAGCGGTTGCGCTTACGCCTTGCGGTGGCTGCAAGGGGCTTGGCCTCTATATCCAGCGCGTTCGGTACATACGCAAACTTTGCCGCATCCAGCCCCCATTGCGCGTAATGCCCGATCATGAAGCGGCTGGGCGCAGTGAAGCGGTCGATAACGCTGAGATGCGTTTTCATCCACATATCGCGCACGAAATAATGCTCCGGCGGCCGCGCCGGAATACATTGGTGGCACCGCACGGGCGAGGCCTGGGCGCAGAGCGAGCCATCGGTAAGGCGGCGCATATGCCCGTTGGCGGGGCAGATCGTGGCAAATTCATGCGTGGCGAAAATAATTTTGGCGCGCGGCAGAACCTTGCGGGTAAGGGTGAAATAATCCACCCCATAGGTCATGAAATGGTGGAAATGCACCACATCCGGCTGCAAAAGCTCAAGGAAATTACTAAAGGCTTCGGCCAGGATCACGCTTGGGCATTTGTCCCAGGTATAATCATAGCCCTGCGAGAGAAACAGAAACTCGTTGGGCCGCCCGTCAAACCCCGTTATGCTGGCACCGCTTTTGAACATGGCCGGGCTGTTATGGTCGGCCGAGGCCAGCAGAAAAGGCTCCACATCCGCCGCCTCGCGCAGCCCCTGGAACAGCTCATAGGCCATAAGCTGCGAGCCGCCATGCACCAGCTCGGGGTGATACATGCAGATGATGAGGATTTTCATTCCGCCTCAGTCAAGGCAGG
>JAKBCX010000380.1 GCA_021807465.1 Pseudomonadota bacterium
CCGGCTTCCTCGGGGTCCGCCATGCCTTTTTCCGCGATGAAGGCGGTGGCGAGCTGCAGCGCGCCAAAGGCACGGCCGAAGCCCTGCACCATTTTGCCCAGTAAGGGATGGTTGCTGTTACCCTCGATGAAATCCTCCACCGGGTGGAAGAAACGGCGCAGATAGCGGCCCATATGCGCGGGCAGTTTGCGGCCCACCAGGTCCAGCGCCTGCACGCCGTTCGTGCCCTCGTAGATCATGGCAATGCGCGCATCGCGGGCGAATTGCTCTATGCCATGGTCGCGGATGTAGCCATGCCCGCCATAGGTCTGCATGGCGAGGTTGGCGCAGTCGAAGCCGAGATCGGTGAACAGCGCCTTCACCACGGGCGTCAGTAGCGCAACAAATTCATCCGCAGTCTCGCGCTCTTCCGGCGTGGTGCCGTGGTTGGCGCGGTCCATGGCCTGGGCCACCCATACGCACAAAGCGCGGCAGCCCTCGTTATAAGCGCGCATGGTGAGCAGGTTGCGGCGAATATCCGGGTGGACGATGAGCGGGTCGGCCGGTTTGTCGGGGAATTTAACGCCCGAGAGGGAGCGGCCCTGCAAACGCTCGCGCGCATAGGCAACCGCGCTTTGGTATGAAACCTCGCCCAAGCCAAGCCCTTGCGTACCCACCGAGAGGCGCTCGCTGTTCATCATCACGAACATCGCCTGCATGCCTTTATGCGGCGTGCCCACCAGCCAGCCTTTCGCGTCGTCAAAATTCATCTGGCAGGTGGCGGAGGCCTTTATGCCCATCTTGTGCTCGATGGCGGCGCAGGACACGCCGTTGCGTTCGCCGGGTTTGTTGTTGGCATCGGGCAGGAATTTGGGCACGAGGAAAAGCGAGATGCCCTTGATGCCGGGCGGGGCATCGGGCAGGCGCGCCAGCACGAGGTGGATGATATTCTCCGACATATCGTGCTCGCCGGCGGAGATGAAGATTTTGGCGCCGGTGATCTTGTAGCTGCCATCCTCCTGCGGCACCGCCTTGGTGCGCAACATGCCGAGATCGGTGCCGCAATGCGGCTCGGTCAGGCACATCGTGCCGGACCATTCGCCGGAGACCAGCTTGGGCAGATACTGGTTCTTCAGCTCTTCCGCGCCATGGCTTTCCAGCGCCAGATAGGCGCCGTGCGACAGGCCGGGATAAAGGCCGAAGGAGAGGTTGGTAGAGCAGATCATCTCTTCCACCAGCTTGGCGACGGTTTCCGGCGCGCCCTGGCCGCCATATTGCGGGTCGGCGTTCAGCGCGCCCCACCCGGCTTCGGAGAAGCCCTTATAGGCCTCCTTGAAGCCCTTGGGCGTATGCACCACGCCATTTTCGTAGGTACAGCCTTCAAGGTCGCCGCTGGCATTCAGCGGCAGCAGCATTTCGGTGCAGAATTTGGCGGCTTCCTCCAGAATGGAATCGACCAGCTCCGGGGTGAAATCCTTATGCGCGGGCAAGGGATCAGCACCGTGCAGCTCGTGCAGCACAAAGCGCATGTCGCGCAGGGGGGCGTTATAGACTTGCATTTCGTCCTCCTTAATTGCGCAAGGGCTTGCCGGTGGTCAGCATCGATTCGATGCGCGCCGCCGTGCCTTCGTTGCGGATGAGGCGCATGAAGGAAGCGCGTTCCAGCGCCAGAATATCCTTCTCGCTCACCTCGTCGATAATATCGGCCTTGCCGCCCGAGAGCACATTGGCCAGCTCGTTGGCCACCACCATGTCGTAAGGCGTGGCAATGCCCTTTTTGCGGAAATCAGCCGCCGCGATTTTCATGGCCGTGTGGCCGGAAAGCCCGGGCAGTTTGTAGCTGGGCGGGGCGGGTGGCTTATAGCCATCCACCAGGCTCAGCGCGCGGGCTTTGGCGTCGGCCAGCAGCCGGTCGCGGTTCATGGTAATGCCGTCGCTGGGTTTCAGGAACAGATATTCCTTAGCCTCGGCGGCGGATTTCGAGACCGTTGCGGTACTCACAATCTCGAACACCTTGGCCGCGGCGGGCATGGGGCCGCGCGGCATTTTGGGGTTGGCCTGCCAGCGCGCCAGCATTTCTGAACACCCGCCCCAGGCGGGCACAAGGCCGACGCCACATTCCACCAGCCCGATATAGGCCTCGGCATGAGCTTGCACGGCGGAGCTGTGCAGCAGAATCTCGCACCCGCCGCCCAGCGCCATGCCGAACGGTGCGGCCACGGTGGGGAAAGGCGCGTATTTCAGCTTTTTGTAAACATCATGGCCCTTGGCCACGAGTTTCTCAAGCTCGCCCCAGGCGGCGATATTGGCGGCGAACAGGCCGAGGCCGAGATTGGCGCCGGCGGAGAAATTCTGGCCTTCGTTATAAATGACCAGCGCCTTGGGATTGAGGCCGATGGTCTGGTTCAGCAGGCCGAGATTCTGCTCGTCCAGCGAATTACTCTTGGAGGTATATTCGAAGCACAGCACACCATCGCCAATATCCCAGACGGCGGCTGAAGCGTTTTTCAGTACCGGCTTGGCGGTGCGCTTTATGTCTTCCAGCAGCAGCACGCCAGGGGCGCGGGTAACGGCATGGTAGGCGCCATCCATGCCCAGATATTCCGGGGTGCTGTTTTGCAGCCGGTAGAATGTTTTGCCCTTGGCGGCG
>JAKBCX010000381.1 GCA_021807465.1 Pseudomonadota bacterium
GTAATATCCATGATGTGCCCCTGCGCGCCACCGGAGCGCAGATACATTTCGCGATGCTCGGTAATCCAGTCGCGCCTGGTTTCACGTATGGCGGCACTTGTTTCATCGGTCATCGTCATTTCCCCTCTTCTGCGCCCGCATTGTGCCTCAATTGGCACAAACCGGCGTTATGTGTGTTTTGTTGATAGCGCGATCCGCCCAGGGTGCAATAGATGTTTTCGCCCGCAGGGTGACAAGCCAAAACGTCTGAGGCAGGCTGAGCGGCGAAAAACGGAGCAGGAAATGGAACGGGTCGAGTTCGAAGGCGCGGGCGTTAAAATTGTTGGCGATATGGCGGGGCCGCAAGGCGCGCCACCGGTTCTGTTCATGCATGGCGGCGGGCAGACAAGGCAAAGCTGGGGCGATGCGGTGGAAGAAGCGGCACGCCGCGGCTACCGCGCCGTAACGGTGGATTTGCGCGGCCATGGCGAAAGCGGCTGGGCGCCGGGCGGGCATTACAGCATGGAGGATTTTTCCGGCGACATCCGCAATGTCATCGCCGCGCTCGGCGCGCCGCCCGTGCTGGTTGGCGCCTCGCTCGGCGGGCTGGTGGGCATGACCATCGCCGCGGCGCCGCCGCCCCAGGTGCGCGGGCTGGTGCTGGTGGATGTGGCGGTGCAGCTAGAGGAAGAGGGCACAAAGGAAATCGGCGCCTTCATGGCCAGCGCGCCCAACGGCTTCGCCTCGCTGGAAGAGGCGGCGGATGCCGTGGCCGCCTATCTGCCGCACCGCCCCCGCCCCAAGGACACATCCGGCCTGATGCGTAATTTGCGCCTGCGCGAGGATGGGCGGCTGCACTGGCACTGGGACCCGGCCTTCACCCGCTTGGACCCGGAAACCGCCAGGAATTTCTCCGGTGCGTTCGAGGCCGCGGCCCGCGCGCTGCGCGTACCTGTGCTGCTCATCCGGGGCGGGCGCAGCCGGGTGCTGAGCGAGGCGGGGGCAAAATCCTTCCTCGCCATGGTGCCCGGCGCGGAATATGTGGATGTGGCAGGCGCCGACCACATGGTGGCGGGCGATGCCAACGACGCCTTCAGCGAAGCCGTGTTCCGGTTTCTGGCCGCGCACGTCCCTCTGCCCCCGCGATGAGTTCGCGCCCGGCCTTACCAAGCGCCGGGCCGCATGGCACAAAGCCGCATCATCAAAAACCGGGAGAAAAATCATGTCCTCTGCCGTCATCGTCAGCGCTGTCCGCACCGCGGTGGGCACCGCACGCAAAGGCGCGCTCGCCAACACCCCGGCAGAGGTTCTGGCCGCCACGGTGCTGAAGGCGGCGGTGGAACGCTCGGGCTTCGCGCCCGCCGAATTGGACGACATCATCCTGGCCGAATCCCTCTATGGCGGCGGCGCCGTGGCGCGCTACGCGGCGGTGGAGCTGGGCTGGATGCATGTGGCCGGCATGGCCATGAACCGCCATTGCGCCGGCAGCCTCAGCGCCGTTGGCTTGGCCGCCGCCACCGTGCTCTCGGGCATGGAGCGGGTGATGATCGCGGGCGGCGTCAATTCCAGCTCGCTCTCACCCCGGCTACAGCAGCGCGACGTGGCCACCGGCGAGATGAAAGACTGGTTCCCCGCCACCCACCCGGACAGCAAGGACGCCCCTAACCGCGATATGTCCATCACCGTGGGCTGGAACGCGGCGCAGGAAGCCGGGCTGACGCGCGAGGATATGGATGCCTGGGCCTACCGCTCGCACCAGCGCGCCATTGCCGCGATTGATGCCGGGCATTTCGAGGCGGAAATCGTGCCCGTGCGCGTGCGCAATGCCGAAGGCGTGGAATTCGGCTTCAAGGTGGACGAGCACCCGCGCCGCGACACCACCATGGAGAAGCTCGCCGGGCTGAAAGTGCTGCACCCGGAAATCCCCGGCTTCTCCATCACCGCCGGCAACGCCTCCGGCGCCAACGATGCAGCCTCCGCCCTGGTGGTGACCACCGATGCCATCGCCAAGGCAGAGGGCAAACCCATCCAGGCCAAAATCCTGGGCTGGACCTCGCTCGGCATCGACCCGCGCCGCACCGGCGCCTCGGTGCCGCCCACGGTGGAAAAACTGCTCAAGCGCACCGGCGTGGCGCTGAAGGACATCAAGCTGTGGGAAATCAACGAGGCCTTCGCCTCCGTGCCGCTGGTGGCCTGCCGCGTGCTGGGGCTGAATGAAGAGAACGTGAACATCTCCGGCAGCGGCTGCTCCATCGGCCACCCCATCGGCGCCTCGGGCGGCCGAATGCTCACCACCCTCATCAACGACCTCAAGCGCCGCGGCGGCGGGCTTGGCGTGGCCGCCATGTGCGCGGGCGGCGGCCAGGCCGGGGCAGTTCTTATCGAGGTTTAAGGGCGCCTCGAGGCATCTCAACGCATCATAAAGAAGAGGATTTCACAAATGGCTATAAAGGCTGGCTTCATCGGCTTGGGCAGCATGGGCGCGCCGATTGCCCGGAGGCTGGCGCGCAGCGGGTTTGAGATCATAGGCTGCGATGTCTCCGCCGAAATGCTGGCCGCGTTCGATGAACCCGGCACAATCCGCGAAACGGACCCGGTTGCCACGGCCAAACGCTCGGAGATGCTGGGCATTTGCGTGCGGACCGACGA
>JAKBCX010000382.1 GCA_021807465.1 Pseudomonadota bacterium
CGCCGGCTCCTCGATGGGCGGATGGATTGCCCTGCTGCTCGCGCTGCGCCTGCCCAACCCGGTTAAAGGCATCATTCTCATCGCCCCGGCGGCGGATTTTACCGAAACCCTGCTCCGCGCCAACCTTACGCCCGTGCAAATGGCCGAGCTGCGCGAAAAAGGCGTGCTGTACCAGCCCAGCGAATATGGCGACCCACTGCCCTGGACGCTGAAATTTCTGGAGGAAGGTGCGAACCATCTGGTTCTGGGCGGTAAAATCCCCCTCACCTGCCCGGTGCATTTCCTGCACGGCATGCGGGATGACTCCGTGCCCTGGGAGCTATCGCTCCGCATTGCCGAAGCGCTGGAGAGCGATGCGGTGCGGCTAACCTTTGTGAAGGATGGCGACCACCGGCTCTCGCGGCCCGGGGATCTGGCGCTGCTAGGGTCAGCCCTGGACAGCCTCCTCGGCCAGAATGGCGCTTAGCCCCTCGCGGTAGGTGGGGTAGCGCCAGTCTATGCCCAGCGCACGCTTGGTTCGCTCGGCCAAGACTTTGCGGTTATCGGCCCAGAAGCTGAGCGCCATGGGGGACATGGTTTTTGCCGCTTCCGCGAACGGCACGGGCGGCGGCGGCTCCATGCCCAGCAGGCGGGCGGCCTCGCACACTACGTCCGCGCTGGCGGCGGGCTCGTCGTCGCTGAAGTTGAATATGCCATCCGCCTCAAGCCGTATGGCCGCCAGCACGCCTTGGGCGATGTCGTCGCGGTGGATGCGCCCGAATAAATGGCCTGGCTTGACCACATGCCGCCCCTGCCCTGCCCGTAAATCGTCCAGCATTGAGCGGCCCGGGCCGTAAATTCCCGCAAGGCGGAAAATGGCGATGGCGAAATCCCACTCCTCCTCCGCAGCCAGCACCTTGCCGGAATCGGAGCGCGTGAGGTGCTGCCATGCCTGTTCCGCGGCCACACGGCGGCGCGTGCGTTCTGAGCCGGGATGGGGCTTGGTGGTCTCGTCCACCCATGCCCCGCCGGCATCGCCATACACGCCGGTGGTGGAGAGATAGCCGATCCAGCGCAAATGCGGCGCGGCTTCCAGTGCCGCGTGGTAGCGGGCCAATACGGGGTCGCCATGCTCATCGGGCGCGGCGGTGGCCACGATATGGGTGGCAGCCTCTATGGCCGCATGGGCGTGGTTGAAGGGGGTGAGCGTAACCCCAGGCTCGGGCGCGGCAGCGCCCCTGGTTGTAGCGGTTACGCTGTAACCTGCCGCTACCGCCGCCCGGGCAATGGCGCGGCCGGAATAGCCGAGGCCGAAAATCAGTAGGTTCATGCCGTAATCAGCCCTTGCAGCGCACGGGCCGTCAAGGCCGGTTATGGAGTGCTGTAAAATATCTTGAATTTACAAGATTTTAGAATGGACTTTGCGGATGACGGCTAAAAATCCAAATCCGCATAATGTGGCGGAGGCACCATGCCGTTTACGCGGTCGGCCAGAATGGCGCGGAAGCTGGGGCGGCTTTTTATGCGGGCGTACCAGTCCTTCGCGGCCTGCGAGGCGCTCCAATCCACATCGCCAAGAAAATCGAGGCTGGAGAGCATGGCGGCAGCGGCAAAGTCGGCAATGGTGAGGGTAGGCCCGGCGAGCCAGCTGCGATGCTCAGCCAGCCACCCAATATAGAGCAGATGCTGCTTCAAATTCGCATATCCTGCGCGTAGCGCGTTTGCATCTGGCGGGCCGAGCTTGAGCGATTGCTTCAGCGTTTTTTCCCACAACAAGTTGCGCGCTACCTCGTCCCAGAATTTCTCGTCGAACCAAGCCACCAGGCGGCGCGTCTCTACACGCTCTTCCATCGAGGTACGCGGCAGCAGGCATACATCCGGGTAGGCTTCCTCCAGATATTCGCAAATGACACGCGAATCGGGGACGACCAGCCCACTATCCTCCACCAGGGCCGGTACCGTGCAGGCGGGGTTCAATTCCAGATAAGATGGCTGCCGCTCCCAGACTTTTTCGATTTTCAGGTCGAATGGCAGGCGCTTTTCAGCCAGCACGAGCCGTACCTTGCGCGAATATGGCGATAGCGGGAGGTGGTACAGGACTCGCATAGGTAAATTATGACACCAGCGCCTATGCGAGGAAAGATGGGGATTTGCGCCGCGCCATGGTGCAGCCGCCAGGTATTTGGCCCTGCGGCTATTTTGGCGGGGCTGTTACAAGATCCGGCGCCGGGTATTTCCGGCGCCGGTATGGTTTATGCCGTTGCGGCTTGCTCCCGCTCATCCAGCGGCACGGGCAGGTATTTGATGAAGTCCTTAGGCACCACCTGCCAGAAATGCGGGAACTCGCGGTCCCAGTCATTCAGCAGCGTGGCGGCGTAGCGGCTTTCGGTCTCCGCCGCATGGCGTTCCACAAGGTTTTTCAGCACCCCGGCCCAATAGGCGGATGAAACGCGCTGCCAATGCAGAGTCTCGGCATTCACCCGCAACTCGAATTTCTTCTCGCGGTCGTAGATGAAGGCCAGGCCGCCCGTGAAGCCGGCGCCGAAATTATCGCCCACTTCACCCAGGCTCACCACTGTGCCGCCGGTCATATACTCGCAGCCATTGCAGCCCATGCCCTCCACCACGGCCGTGGCA
>JAKBCX010000383.1 GCA_021807465.1 Pseudomonadota bacterium
TTTCGGCGCGTGACCGCGCAACTGACCCTCTCTGTTCCCTCCACGCTCACGGTTTTGGGCGGTACTGGCAACTTCTCGTCGCTGGACGGGTTGGGGCCGCAAATCAGCCTTACCGGCGCCAGGGCGGGGGATACGCTCTCGTTACAAATAACTGCCGCCAATGCGGGGGCGGTTATTGGCATTGGCAATAGCGGTGGTGCCACGTTGGTAAATTCTAATAACAGCTTGAGCCTGACCGGCACGCAGGCACAGATTGATATGGCGCTGTTTTCGCTGCAGCTCATCGAGCCTGCGGGCGCTGCCGCCGACACGTTGGTTATTTCGGCCACGGATAGCGCGGCCGCCGGTGTCTCGGGCAATCTGCTGGTGGATGTGGCGGCGCCCATCGGCCCAGCTTTCGCGGCGCCGCCCGTTTCGATGACGGCGCAGCCCAATTCGCTCACCAATCTGTCCGGCCTTGTCCTTTCCGATCCCGCGGCCGAGGGGCTGGCCGCGATGGGACTGGGTAAGGAAGAGACGCTGAGCCTCACCCTCTCCGTGAACGAGGGTGTGCTGTTTCTGCCCGGCTATTCCGCCATGAGCGGCATGGCGGTGAGCGGGCTTGGCTCGGGCACGATCGAGCTGACGCTGACAGCCGATGAGATAGCGGCGCTGAACACGCTTCTGGCGGGGCTGGAATATCTGGGTCCGGCGAGCGATCAACAGCTTAATTACGATCTGTTCAACATGGCTGGCGTGCTGCCAGTGAGTGTCACGCATGGCGGGCTGACCATTACCACCGCGGGTACGGCGGGGGCTGGTGGCAGCTTCGCGCTGGGCACGCAGAGCCTGGTGACCACGGGCGAAACATTTTCCGGCACGCTGAGCGTGGCCAGCGGCGTGGAGAGTTTTCTCGGCAATTTTGCAGGCGGGAGCGTGGAGATTGCGCCCGGCGCGGTGCTGGAAACGCCTTACGGCAATATGGCGCTAAGCGGCAGCTCCGCCGATTTCGGCACGCTGTTTGCCGATGAGATGAGCCTGACCGGCACAATGCTGGCGGGCGGCGGGATGACGTTGCTTAACGGGTTGACCATGGCGGCATCGTCGCGGCTGGACTTCACCAACGGGCTGACGCTCTACAGTACCGCGAATAATTCGCTGGATGTTGGGCTGAACATGGGCAGCGGCGCCATTATGCAGGGCAATGGCACGCTGAAAGTAGGTAATTTCAGCCAGGGCGGAGTGATTGAGGGCGGCACGCTGCAGGCGCTGGGCGGCGAGACGCTGGAGATTGATGCAAGCTGGGTGACCAGCGATGCCCTGCTGCAGGTGGGTGGCGGCGGCGTGATGGTGCTGGGGCCGGTCTCCTCGCTTTACGGCGTGTTCACGACGCCTCCGTTGATGGTCAATGCCGGGGTGACGCTGAATTTTGCCGGGGCTGGCAGCGGCGGCATCACGGGCGGTTATGCCAGCACGCTGGGCGGCACTGGCGGCGCCTTCATCATCTCCGAGCCGCAGGATTTTTACGGCACCATTACCGGCTTTACCGTGGGCGATGCGCTGATCTTTCCCGATCTGGCGAGCATCAGCATCTATAATATCGGTTCGTCATCATTCCAGATGGCCGGGCTGGATTTGTTCGGCAACACGGTGACCTACACCGTTCATACCTCTATCGCCTCTGGCCTTGCGCCGGCCGTTGGTAAGGACGCGCAGGGCGATGAGGAAATATTCATGCGCGCCACGGCGGCCTCGGTAACGCAGGGGGGCGCCCTTGCCGCCGCTGCCGGGGTGCCGCAGCCGCTTTTGGGGGTAAGCATAAACGCGGCGGCCAGCGGCACGCAGAACATGGCCCTGACCCTGACCGCGACGCAGGGTAGCTTGAGCAGCGGTGGCGGCAGCTTTGCCAGCAGCATAACCCTTACCGGCAATAGTGTGGACGCAATTAACGCCAGCCTGGCGGGGGTGGAATATCTCGGCACCGGGGCGGCGGCCTCGGTTGTATTCTCCAGCAATACCGGGGTGCTGGCTGGCATACAGGGCGGAATCATCGTCGAGCCGGGCGGGGCTGGTGTGGTCTCGGCCTATTCCGGCGCTGGGCTTACGGCGGCGGAGATGGTCTCTTACGGCCCGATAGGCGGGTATGAGCAGGTTACCCAGGCGCTGGATGTGGCTGAGGTGGCGGTAAGCGGCGCCGCTGACTTTGAGAACATATTGCGGGCAGGCGGCTATGCCGGCACGGGGCTGCTGGTGGATGGTGGCGGCGAGGCGCTGTTTGGCCCCGCCGCCACGGTAAGCCTGGGCGGGAATGTAACGCTGGGCGATGCCAGCGGCGCCGGGACGCTGGTGGTGGACGGGCTGGATTTCAGCGTTTCCGGCAATGTGCTGCTGGCGCCCGTGGCAGGCGGTGCGGGCAGTGTGGCGGATATAGCGGGCACATTGAGCGCCAGCGGCGCGCTGGAGATTGGCGGCGGTGGCGCTGCCGCGCTGGTGCTGGAAGGCGGGCTAAGCGCCACGGCGCTGAGCCTGGGCAATGCCGGCACGCTGGAGGCGCTGGGCACATGGCGGGCCGGGTTTGGCGCCATAACCAATAGCGGCACGTTGTTGCTAAACGGCGAAGGCATGG
>JAKBCX010000018.1 GCA_021807465.1 Pseudomonadota bacterium
GAAATAGCGCGCCACCGCAGCACGTCCAAAATCACAGCCAGAATGAGAAGCAGAAGCAGACCGCGCGGCGGTCTGCTCACCGGCGTACCAGCGACCAGTAAACCGGCGCCCGCCCGGCGGCGATGGCTTTGGCCTCGTAACGTGTGGGCGGCCAGCCCTCGGGCCTGGTGGTGTGGCGCGTAACGGCAAAATAGGCCTGCGCGCCCATCACCTCATCCGTCCATTCCTGGTAGGTGGGGTCGTCCGAGGCAATGCGCCATTCTCCGCCTTGCCGCAGCACGCGCGCGGCTTCTTCCACCATCTCGGGGTGCACAAAGCGGCGCTTGGCGTGGCGTGCCTTGGGCCAGGGGTCGGGGAACATCAAAAACAGCTTGGAAAGCTCGCCATCCGCCAGGCTGCGCAGCAGTGGCCTCGCATCCTCGGTAAACAGCCGCAAATTAGGCGGCGGCAACGGGTTTTCCACATTATCGGGCGCCAGCTTGGAAAGCAGCGAGCAAATGCCCGTCTCGAACACTTCCGCCGCTATATAGCCCACATCGGGGTTCTGCCCCGCCAGCTCGAACGCATGTTCGCCGCCGCCAAAGCCTACTTCCAGCCAGGTTTCACGCGGGGTTATGCCAAAAGGCACTTCCGGCCAAGCCAGGCGCGGCAAAAACACTTCCAGCAGCCAGTGCTGGCGCGGGCGCAGGCTCTTGCCTTTCTGGCGGCCATAAAGCCGGTCGGGCTGGGGCTTCACACTCATAGTTTTATCACGCGCCAAAACAGTGGCTCCATGGGCAGCCACCCATGGAGCCACAAGCCCTGATTACCGGCCAAACGCGCTCTTCAGCGCGGGCACCAGGTCGGTTTTCTCCCATGTAAACGTACCCAGCTCGGCATCCGGCGCGCGGCCGAAATGGCCGAAGGCCGAGGTTGGCACGTAAATGGGGCGGTTGAGCTGCAGATGCTCGCGTATGCCGCGCGGCGAAAGGTTGACCAGCTCGCGCAGCGTTGTCTCTAACTTGGCCTCGTCCGCGTCCTTGCCCGTGCCGTGCAAATCCACATACAGCGAGAGCGGCTGAGAAACGCCAATGGCGTAGGAGAGCTGCAGCGTGCAGCGCTCCGCAAGCCCGGCGGCCACCACGTTCTTGGCCAAATAGCGGCACACATAGGCAGCGGAGCGGTCCACCTTGGTGGGGTCCTTGCCCGAGAACGCGCCGCCGCCATGCGGGGCCGCGCCGCCATACGTGTCCACGATAATCTTGCGCCCGGTCAGGCCGCAATCGCCATCCGGCCCGCCGATTTCAAAAATGCCGGTCGGGTTCACGTAGAACTCGTCCTCTGGCGGCATCCAGCCCTCGGGCAGCGCGGCCTTCACAATCGGGCGGAGCAGCTCTTTCACCATGCCGGGCGTCATGCCCGGCACATGCTGGATGGAGACCACGACCGAGGTGGCGCCCACCGGCTTGCCATCCACATATTTAAGCGTCACCTGGCTCTTGGCGTCCGGCAGCAGGCCGCGCACCATCTCGTTGCCAGCGCGGCGCAGTTCAGAGATACGGCGCAGGATAAGATGCGAGTAGTAGATGGGCGCCGGCATCAGCGCCTCGGTCTCGGTGGTGGCGTAGCCGAACATAATGCCCTGGTCGCCCGCGCCCTCATCCTTGTTACCGGCCGCATCCACACCCACGGCGATATGCGCGGATTGGGCGTGCAGATGCACGGCAATCTCGGCATCCCGCCAGGAGAAACCTTCCTGGTCGTAGCCAATATCGTGCACCGCCATGCGGGCGAGATGCGCGAGATATTCCTTGGTAATGGTCTCTGGCCCGCGCACCTCGCCGGCCAGGACGATGCGGTTGGTCGTCACCAGCGTTTCGCAGGCCACGCGCGCGTAAGGATCTGCCGCCAGATAGGCATCGACGACGGTATCGGAGATCCGGTCCGCAACCTTGTCCGGATGGCCCTCAGAGACGGATTCCGACGTGAACAGAAATTCTCCGCGATCGCGCATGGCAAGCTCCCAAAAGTTCCCGGGGGACGCGATGGCGTATTAGGCGCCGGGGGTCAATAGGCCCCCGCGCAAGGCAGAGTGAAGGGGGCAGGCGCTTTTTTGCAAAAGCGCACCATGAAGGAGATTTGCTCTTTTCCGCGGCTTAAAGACGTAAAAAATCTCTCATGGCATACAGCCCCGCGGGCTGGGCATGCAGCCATAGCGCGGCACGCACGGCGCCGGAGGCGAATACGCGCCGGTCGAACGCCTTATGCGAGAGGCTGAGCTGCTCATCACCCGCAGTGAAAATAACCTCGTGCTGGCCCACAATCTGCCCGCCGCGCAGCGTGGCAAAGCCAATCTCGCCATCTTTGCGCGGGCCGCAATTACCCTCGCGGCTCAGCACCGCCATATCCTCCAGCTTCACCCCGCGCCCGGAAGCCACTGCCCGGCCCAGCGCCAAAGCGGTACCCGAGGGCGCGTCTACCTTCTGGCGGTGGTGCATTTCCAGAATCTCGGCATCGAACTGCTTGGCATCCAGCGCATGGCCCAGTTTTTCCGCCAGCAGCAGCAGCAAATTCACGCCCGTGCAAAAATTGGGCGAGGCGATAATGGGGATCGTCTTCGCCGCCACCTCAATCGCCCGCTGCTCCTCGGTGCCATAGCCGGTGGTGCCCAGCACCCAGGGCGTCTCGGTTGCCGCCAGGGCCTTGGCATGGGCCGCCACCGTGCTGGCATGGGTAAAGTCGATCACCACATCCGATTCCCGCGCCAGGGCGGTAATATCGGCAAAATGTGGCGCGCCATTGCCGCCTGGCGGGGTGCGGCTGGTGCCGCCAGACAGTGTGGCGGCGGCGGCGGCCTCCTCGGCCAGATAAATGCCCATGCGGCCGGTAATCCCGGCGATTCCAATGCGTATGCTCATAAACGCTGCATAGGCATTTTTCGCGTAATGTTCAAAGCAGCAAAAAGGGGGCCAAAGGCCCCCTTGCTTGTCTGGGCTTACATGCCACCCGGGTAATTCGGCCCGCCAGCGCCCTCCGGCACCACCCAGTTAATGTTCTGGGTCGGGTCCTTAATGTCGCAGGTTTTGCAATGCACGCAGTTCTGCGCATTAATCTGCAGGCGCGGGGCGCCCGCGTCCTCGCCCACAATCTCGTACACGCCGGCCGGGCAATAACGCGTCTCGGGGCTGGCATATTCCTTGTAGTTCACGTCAATCGCCACGGCGGGGTTCAGCAGCGTAAGGTGCGCGGGCTGGTTTTCCTCGTGGTTGGTGTTGGAGAGGAACACCGATGAGAGACGGTCGAAGGTCAGCTTGCCATCCGGCTTGGGGTAGGCAATCGGCTGGCTGTCCTTGGCCTTTTTCAGCGTTTCGTTATCGGCATGGTTATGCAGCGTCCAGGGCGTCTTTCCCTTCAAAACCGTTTCCAGCCCGGCATTGATAATGCCGCCATACAGCCCCCATTTGGCGAAGCCAGGGCGGACGTTACGCACCTCGTGCAGCTCGGGATAAACCCAGCTCTTCTTCAAATTCTCGCTATAGGCCGTCACCTCGGCCGGCTTGTCTCCGGCCAGCGCCTCGGCAATCGCCTCGGCCGCCACAATGGCGGATTTCATCGCCGTATGCGTGCCTTTAATCTTCGGCACGTTCAGCGTACCGGCCGCGCAGCCAATCAGCACGCCGCCGGGGAGGGTGAGCTTGGGCAGGCTCTGGAACCCGCCCTCGTTCAGCGCGCGCGCGCCGTAGGAGATGCGCTTGCCGCCCTCGAAGATTGGCGCGATGGCCGGGTGGGTCTTGAAGCGCTGCAGCTCCTGGAAGGGCGAAAGGTACGGGTTGGAATAATCCAGGCCCACCACGAAGATGAGCGCAACCAGATTCTCACCGAAATGATAGATCGCGGCACCGCCATAAGTGTCGCTCTTCAGCGGCCAGCCGACGCTGTGCACGGTCAGCCCCTTCTTGAAGTTCTCGGGCTTGACCTCCCACAGCTCTTTAATACCGATGCCATAGGTCTGCGGGTCCACCCCGGCGCGCAGGTTGAACTGCTTTTCAAGCTGCTTAGTCAGCGAGCCGCGGCAGCCTTCGCCCAGAATGGTATAAGTGGCGCGCAGCTCCATGCCGCGCTGGTAATTATCGGTGGGCTGGCCGTCCTTGCCGATGCCCATATCGCCCGTGGCCACGCCAACCAGGCGCCCATCCTCCACCAGCAGCTCAGCGGCAGCGAAGCCGGGGTAGATTTCCACGCCCAGCTCTTCCGCCTGCTGGCCCAGCCAGCGCACCACATTGCCGAGCGAGACAATGTAATTGCCGTGATTATTCATCTGCGGCGGAGTAATGGGCGAGGTGAAGGCCTTGGTCTCGGTGAGGAACATGAACTTGTCCTCGGTCACCGGGGTGGCGAGCGGGATCGTGCCCGGATCGATATCGGGGAACAGCTCCTTCAGCGCGCGCGGCTCTATAACCGCGCCGGAGAGCGTATGCGCCCCCACCTCGGAGCCTTTCTCGACCACGCAGACGGAAATCTCCGGGTTGAGCTGCTTCAGCTTAATGGCGGCCGAAAGCCCCGCAGGCCCGGCGCCCACCACCAGCACATCAAACTCCATAGCCTCCCGCGGCGGCAGCTCGTCCGTCATGTCTATCCCCTTCACAATACTTCGCCCTGCTTTATTCAATATTCGTGGCGGGGCAAATAGGCGATATTCCGGCACGTCATTTTATAATATCCATACCGGCATGGACATGCTGGAAGCTCTGCGCCTGCAACTGGAATGGGGAGTGGACGAGGCGTTGCTCGACGCCCCGCAGGACCGCCGTGTTGCCGCCCCGGCTGCCCCAACGCCCCTGCCCGCCGCGCCGCCAGCCCCGCGCGCCACCGCCCAAACCCCAGCCCCAATGCCCGCCGGCCCGGCGGAGGCCGCGCGGCTGGCCGCCGCCTGCCAGAGCCTGGACGAGCTGAAACAGGCCATGGCCAGCTTCACCGGCTGCGCCCTGCGCGACACCGCCACCCAGCTTGTATTTGCCGATGGCGCGGATGATGCCCGGCTTATTATTATCGGCGAAGCCCCCGGCGCCGAGGAAGACCGCGCCGGCCGCCCCTTTGTGGGCGCCGCGGGGCAGTTGCTGGACCGTATGCTCGGTTCCATAGGGCTGGACCGCACCAATGTCCGCATCATCAACACCGTGCCTTGGCGCCCGCCCGGCAACCGCAACCCCACCGAGGCGGAAATCGCCCTCTGCCTGCCCTTCCTGCACCGGCAAATTGCCCTTATTCACCCCGCCGCGCTGCTCACCCTGGGCGCCATAGCCACCAAGGCCCTGCTGCCGGAGCAAGGGGCCAGCGGCATAAGGCGCCTGCGCGGCATTTGGCGCGAGGCGCATATTACCGGGCTGGACGCCCCCCTGCCCTGCCTGCCCAGCTACCACCCGGCCTATTTGTTACGCACGCCAATGGCCAAATCCGAGTCGTGGCTCGACCTTTTGCAGCTCCGCGAACGGCTGAAGTTAATAATTATCACGAAATCGTGAACACAAAACCTCCTGTTAACCCAGTAGAAGCGGCTTGATTGTCTCATTAAATGAGATTTATCTCACCGCCAGGTCTTGCGTCTCTGCGCCAGATTGTTGTACGGGCTTCAGCCATGCGAGGAGCAACCCAAAAGCTCTCCCGCCTGAACGCAAGCCGCCTGGCCCTTATCGCCACGGTTTCTGTTCTCGCCCTGGGCCTGGTTACCACCAGCGCCGCGGCGAGGTCCCCCGATACGGGACAAGGCCAGGGAACCACCACGCCCCCCCAAGCGCCGCTTAGCGCCCTTAATGGGGAAAGTGTGGCCTATGCCGTGCCGCGTAACGCGCCCGCGGCCAATGTCGAAATTACGCTGCCCCAGCCCCTGTCGCCATCCGATGTCGCGCTCTACCAGCGCATCCAGTCTCTGCTGGCCCAGCACGAGGTGAGCAAGGCGCAGGAAATGGCGGCGCGCCTGTCCGATCCCTCGGCCATGGGCGCCATTCTGGCCAATCTTTACCTCAGCCCCAGCTATATCACCTCGCCCGCCGAACTTACCGCCTGGTGGCAGCAATACTCGTCCCAGCCAGAGGCCACGGATATTTACGCGCTGATGCAGCATAAAATTGCCCGCGCCAATCTGCCGCCCGCGCCGCAAACCGCCATGCTGCCCGAGGAAACGCTGACGGCGGGCTCTGCCGCCCATGCGTCCTCCGCGCCCGATGGCGCCGCCTGGCACCGCCAATTCCTCGCTGGCATCAATGCCTGGCAGAATAACAACCTCGCCACCGCCGGGGCCGACTTCGCCGCCTCCGGCACCATGCCCGGCATTTCCAGCGATGACCGCGCCGCCAGCCAGTTTTGGGCCGCCCGCGTGGCGCTGCGGCAAATGCAGCCCACCAAATACCTAAACCTGCTGCGCCAGGCCGCCGCGGCGCAGGATACGTTTTACGGCATGCTGGCCGGGCGCCTGCTCGGCCAGGGCTTCGCCAATTCCGGCCTCGCCTCAACGCTTACGGAAGCCGACATTACCGCCGTGGACGCCACCCCGCAGGGCCATCTGGCCTTCGAGGAGCTGCAGCTTGGCCTGAACAGCGCGGCGGCGGAAAACCTGCGCGCCCTGTGGCCGCAAATGCAGGGCAATGCGGATTTCTCCCGCGCCGTTATGGCCGTGGCCGCCCGCGCGGGCCTGGCCGATGTCGCCATCGCCATTGCCAACACCGTAACCACCCCGGTGGACGAAATTGCCGGCGCGCACCTGCCCTTGCCCGCCTTGCACCCCGATGGCGGCTTCACGGTGGACCCGGCTTTGGTCTATGCCCTCACCCGTACCGAATCCGGCTTCGACCCCCAGGCCGTCTCGCGCTGTGGCGCGCGCGGGCTTATGCAGCTTATGCCCGCCACCGCCGCCGCCGTGCGCCGCATTGCGGGCGTTACCGGCTCGCTGGCCAACCCCTCGGCCAACCTTGCCTACGGGCAGGCCTATGTGAATTATCTTAGCCAGCAGCCCGGCATTAACGGCAACCTGCTTGCCATTCTGGCCAGCTATAATGCCGGCCCCAACGCCGCCGCCGCCTGGTATGGCAATTTGCAGGACGACAGCGACCCACTGCTCTTTATCGAGACCATCCCCAACGATGAAACACGCCGTTTCGTCCGCCAGGTGATGGCCGATAGCTGGCTCTATTCCGAGGAAATCGGCCTCAACCCCACCAGCCTCAACCAGCTTGCCGCTGGGCAGTTTCCTACCCTGGCCGCCAACAGCGCCATAGCCAGCGCCGGCTGATGAGCCGCATAGACGAAAGCGCCGCCTTCCTGCCGGTGCGCATCGCCATCGCCACCATCTCAGACTCGCGCAACGCAACCAACGACACTTCGGGCGACGCGCTGGCCGCGCGCATAACCGGTGCTGGCCATATCCTGGCCGCCCGCGCCATTATCCGCGACGACGCCCCCGCCATTGAGGCCCAGATGCGCGCCTGGATTGCCGATGATGCCGTGGATGTGGTCATAACCACCGGCGGCACGGGCGTTACCGGGCGCGATGTAACCCCCGAAGCCTTCCGCCGCGTGCTGGACAAAGAGATAGAAGGCTTCGGCGAACTTTTCCGCTGGATTTCCTTCGCCAAGATCGGCACCTCCACCATGCAATCCCGCGCCCTGGGCGGCGTGGCCAGCGGCACCTACCTATTCGCCCTGCCCGGCTCCACCGGGGCGGTGAAGGACGGGTGGGACGAGATATTGCGGTTTCAGCTCGATTCACGGCATAGGCCGTGCAATTTGGTGGAGCTGATGCCGAGGTTGCGGGAGCATTTGCGGTAGAGGGTGTGGCAGTTTGCGAAGAGCGCCTCTGAAAAGCCCTGCATAGACCAAACTCTTACCCCGAATAAGGCGTCCGCTTTGGGCCGTGAAAAGGGACAGGCCGGTTTGAGGTTAACGCCGAGAAAAGCGAACATTGCCAGCTCTCTGTGCCTCCGGTAGCTTTCAACATATATTGGACAAGCTAAAGATTAACTTGAAACTCTGGTTTCGAGAACACCATGCTTGCCCTCGTCTACGATCCACAGTTTGGCACCTGAATCTTTGGCGTAAACTTCAGTCTGCCATGCGATTGTGAGACCTCCGTTGAAACTTTAAAGTTGCGGCGCTTTTGCCCGCTCCCACCCGGTATCATCCAGCCGCTATATGTCACTTGCATGACGTCACCCTTGTTTTTTGGGGCCGATATTACCGATGAATATTCGTAACCCCCACATCCGGTGAGCAAAGTACCTTGGTATTCGCCATCAGTGAGAGGGAAAATATCTGGTTTAAACGCACCTCCAGCAGGAATGTTGCCCCACTTCGCGGGTCTATCGAGGGGAAGTCCGATTAAACTGTACCAACCGGTGCAAGCTCCCATTCCACAATACTCGCCGGTGCCCGCGAAAAACGGAAGATTGAAGTCGAACGACTCAAATTGATGATCGTAAAATGGAATCCCCCAAGAGCCAGGCTGCTCAAATTCATACCATGCTTGTATCAGCCGCCATCCTTGTGTGTCGTGAGCAAGGTAGGACACCGCGACTGCCCCCGTGGCCCAATGGGCTCCGTCAAAGCTTTCTGACATGATTAACGCGTAGTGTTGCCCGCCAATATGCACCAAGAGGAGTGGATCGAGGCGATAGGTTATTGCTTCTCCGTTTCCAAAAGTCACTTGCCGTATCGGTCTATGGGCCTGCCCGATGGTCGCTTGGAAGGCATCTTCCAAGTCTGCTGATTGTGCCTTGACTGGTAAGAACAGAAACAAAATAGCACAAAGTATCCAAATTATTTGGCGCATCGTTTGGTCGTCTCCTGCAGAATGCACAGAATCTGAAACTCGGATAGTGAACACAAAATGTCGGTGCGGCAACGACCTGCAATCGCGAAACCTAAGAACTTAGGCTACGATCAAACCCGATCGACCGGCGGGATTGCACTTCAACGTCTGGCGCACTTTTACGTTTCACCGGCAAACCCACTTTTTAGCCATCATTCTGTTCTCTGCCATAGCGCTGAGCCGTCCCGGCACTTCTATGTCCGGATTGGAGCAGCCTGTCGCGTCTTACGGACGACCGCCTTGGGCGCTGCCCAACCCCCCACAACCCCAGCTCCCCCAACGCAGCATGCCCCTCCGGCCGTGCCCCCAGCGGCCAGAAAAATTTCCACTCCTCCTCCGCAATCGGCAAATCGTTAATACTCGCCAGGCGCCGCCGCATCAGCCCCCTCTCGTCAAACTCCCAATTTTCATTGCCGTAAGAGCGGAACCAGTTCCCGCTATCATCATGCCATTCATAGGCAAAGCGCACCGCAATGCGGTTGCCGCTAAACGCCCATAGCTCTTTTATAAGCCGGTACTCCAGCTCCCGCGCCCATTTTCGCGTCAAAAACGCAACAATCTCGTCGCGGCCATTTATAAACTCCGCCCGGTTGCGCCATGCGCTATCCGCCGTATAGGCCAGCGCCACGCGTCCCGGGTCTCGGCTGTTCCAGGCATCTTCGGCAAGCCGCACCTTCAGCGCGGCATCCTCCGCGCGCTCAAAAGGCGGCAAAGGCGGGCGTTCAGCATCCATGGCGCATCTCCTTCAGTCAGCGCATCTTGTTCTCATTTTGTTCTTGACATCACGCCCTGTATGACCTTAATCAAGGCTGGAACGGAGCGTGAACATGTCAGCAGTTTCACGAGTGCAGGTCAAGACCAGAGATGTGCCGGGCGCCATCAAAGGGCGCGGCACCGCCATAAATCCGCCCAACCGGTTCGAGGCCGCGCGGCTGGAGGCCTTCGACGATGGCTGGGACCTGCCCGAGGAAGAAGCCACCCGCCCGCAAACCACCTTGCTGCGCGATTCCACCCGCACCATCATCTCCCGTAACGACAGCCCGGATATTTCCTTCACCCAGAGCGTAAACCCCTATCGCGGCTGCGAGCATGGCTGCGTCTATTGCTTCGCCCGGCCCAGCCACGCCTATCTCGGCTTCTCCGCGGGGCTGGATTTCGAGACGAAAATCGTCTTCAAGCCAGAAGCCGCGCACCTGCTGGAAAAGGAACTCTCCCGCGCCAGCTACAAGCCCGGCGTTATCGTGTTGGGCAGCAATACCGACCCATACCAACCCGTGGAGCGCACCCTGGCCATCACCCGCGCGGTGCTGGAGGTGCTGGAGCGTTTCAACAACCCGGTCGGCATCGTCACCAAATCCGCCGGCGTGCTACGCGATGCCGATATTCTCTCCCGTATGGCCGGGAAGGGCCTGGCAAAAGTGCATATCTCCATCACCACGCTAGACCCCGCCTTGGCCCGCGCGCTAGAACCCCGCGCAGCTTCCCCCGCCCGCCGCCTGGCTGCCATAACCGAGCTGCGCGCCGCCAGAATCCCTGTGGGCGTCATGGCCTCGCCGATGATACCGGGCGTGAACGATGCCGAGCTGGAAAGCATCATGGAAGCTGCCGCCAAGGCCGGGGCGGAAACCGCGCACACCATATTGCTCCGCCTGCCGCACGAGCTGGCGCCACTATTTACCGATTGGCTGCAAAAGCACATGCCAGACCGCGCCGCCCATGTGCTGAGCCTCATCCGCCAATCCCGCAATGGCCGCCTCAATGACCCGGAATTCCACACACGCCGCCTGGCCTCTGGCCCCTATGCCGATATGCTGCACCAGCGCTTCGAACGCGCCGCCCGGCAATTCGGCCTGGATGGCGGCAGTACCAGCCTCGATTGCAGCCAATTCACCGTGCCCGGGGCGCAACGCGCCGCCGCGCAGATGAGCCTGTTTTGAAAGGAACCCCTGCCCATGTTCAGCCTCACCATTATCACCGGCCTGGCCTCGCTCGCAGGCTGCCTCTGCTTGGCTTTTGTCTGCGCCGCGCAAATGGCAGAGCTTTTCACCGCCCTGCGCCCGGCCGCGCCACACCCCTGGGAGGCATCTTACCAAATCCAGCCCGCCTGGGCCGAGGCGCGCACGCCCTTATTCGGGGTTGCGGCCTAAAGCAGCTCTTTCACCAGCTCCGCCGGCCGGCAGGCTTTGGCCCCCTTCTGCGTTACCACCACCGGGCGGTTAAGCAGGATGGGGTTGGCGGCTATGGCGTCCAGAATTTTTCCATCCGCCGCGCCTTTCAGCCCCAACTCAGCGGCAAGCGGCTCTTTCTCGCGCAGCAGCGTGGCTGCCCCGCCGGCCAGCTTGGCCAGCGCCGCCAATTCCACCCGGCTGGGTGGGGTTTTCAGATACTCGATGACCTCCGGCTCAATCCCAGCCTCACGAATCAATGCCAGCGCGTTGCGCGCCGTGCCGCATTTGGGGTTGAAGTATATTTTAACATCGGCCATTTAGGGTATCTCTTTTATTCACAAATTTTATTTATGAATCATCGTCCCAATTCCGCCTTCGGTGAATAATTCCAAAAGCAGGGCGTGGGGCACGGTGCCGTCCAGGATCGTGGCGCCTTTAACGCCAAGGGTCACGGCCTCCA
>JAKBCX010000384.1 GCA_021807465.1 Pseudomonadota bacterium
GGACTTATCCGGATTTCTGCCGGACAGCGCCGGGGGCAAGGGCCTGTCCATCGGCCAATATGGCGCCTTCCGCATCACTCGCGCCGCACAGAACGATAAAGGCCCCCGCCTGGCGCTGGTGGACGAGCCGTATGGCGAAACACCCGGCCCCTTGCGGCGCGGCCCCGGCCCGCTGCGCGCGCTGGCGGAACGGCTGCCGGGGGAAGACATCCGCCTGGACGATTACGCGCTGATGGCGGAGCTGCGCCCAACGCTGGAGGGGCGGATGCGCTACGATGCCGCCGCCTTCGATGCGGTGCTGGAGGACGAAATAGCCGTTCTAGCCGAACCCGTTGCCCCCCTGCCCCACGGCGCCAGCTTGCACATAACCCCCGCTCAAGCCGCCACGCTGCTGGATGTGGATGCCGCCGCCGGGTCCGCCATGGCGCCCATGGCGCTCAACATCGCCATCATCCCGGAAATCTGCCGCCAGATTGTGCTGCGCAACCTCTCGGGCGGGATTCTCATCGATTTCGCCGGATTGAAACCCGCCGCGCGGGCAAAACTGGCCGCGCCCTTGCGCGAAGCCCTTGCCCAGGACCCGCTGCGGCCTGATTTCCTCGGTTTCTCCCATCTCGGCTTCGCCGAACTCACCCGCAGGCGCATAATGCCGCCTTTGCACGAGATACTGCGCCCATGAAATGCCCCATCTGCGGCAAGCCCGCCGCCAAGGACCACAAGCCCTTCTGCTCCAAACGCTGCGCCGATATCGATCTCGGCCGCTGGCTGCGCGAGGATTACGCAATTCCACAGCCCGCGGCCGATGAGGATGAGCCGGAGGCATGATTGCCCACCAGGGCAATCCTTGCAACATTTTGTTATAAGAATCAGCCGCCTACGGCATTGTCACGCTATTGTAGCATTTTGGGGCAAAGCGTAATGCGGCAGAGCCACCACATGGGCACGGCGCCAGTGTGGCGCCGTTAAAACGCAAGGAAAATCAAATGATTCGCCGTATTCTCATGACCGCCCTCGCCGCTTCTACCCTGGCCGCCCCGGCGCTCGCGGCCCAAACCACCAGCACCGCGGCCAAGCCCGCTATGTCCATGTCCAAGCCCGCCGCCAAACCCGCCCATGTGACCAAGACCGCGCTGAAGACCAGCACGAAGAAGGGCACCAAGCCCGCTGCCGTGCATAACGTCTCGCACAAGGTTACCCCGGCCAAGATGGTGAAGAAGCCCACCAACGCCTAAAAGCAAAAAGGGGCCGCAAGGCCCCTTTTTCATGTCCGTTCAGGGCCATTCAGCCCATATTCGACAAATCCTTGCTCAGCGCGATCACGCCGGGCAGAACCTTGCCCTCCATCCATTCCAGGAACGCGCCGCCAGCGGAGGAGAGATAGGTGAGGTCGCCATGCACCCCGGCCAGCTTGAGGGCCGAGACCGTATCGCCGCCGCCGCCGACGGAGATGATCTTGCCTTCCTTGGTGGCCTTGGCGATGGCCGCGGCCAGCACATTGGTGGAAACATCGAAAGGCTTGGTCTCGAAAGCGCCGAGCGGGCCGTTCCAGATGAGGGTTTTGATATGCGGCAGGCGGTGGATAAAGGCTTCCACCGTGGCGGGGCCGACATCCAGCGCCATCATATTGGCCGGGATCGAATCCACCTTCACCACATGGGTGTGCGGGTTGGCGGCAAACACTTCAGCCACCACCACATCCTGCGGCAGGATAATCTCGCAGCCCTTGGCGGCGGCGGCGTTCATAATCTCGCGCGCCGTCTCGTGCAGCGCCGGCTCTTGCAGCGATTTGCCAACGCTCAGGCCTTGCGCGGCCAGAAAGGTGTTGGCCATGGCGCCGCCAATCACCAGAATATCCACCTTGGCGACCAGATTATTGAGCAGGTCGAGCTTGGTGGACACTTTGGAGCCAGCGACGATGGCGGCCACCGGGCGGGCCGGGTTGCCCAAGGCTTTTTCCAGCGCGTGCAATTCGGCCTGCATCAAGCGCCCGGCAAAGGAGGGCAGATGCCTCGCCAAGCCTTCGGTGGAGGCATGGGCGCGGTGCGCGGCGGAGAAAGCGTCGTTGACGTAAAGATCACCGAGCTTCGCCAAGGCGAAGGCGAAATCCGGGTCGTTCTGCTCCTCACCAGCATGGAAGCGGGTGTTTTCCAGCACCAGCACATCGCCATTATTCAGCTTGGCCACAGCTTCTTCGGCCACGGGGCCGATGCAATCCGGCGCGAAGCTGACATTATGGCCCAGCACCTTGGCCAGCGCCTCGGCAATCGGCGCCAGCGACATTTCCGGCACCACCTTGCCCTTGGGGCGGTCGAAATGGCTCAGCACCACGACTTTCGCGCCCTTATCGGCCAATTCCTTAATAGTGGGTACAAGCCGCTCCAGCCGCGTGGCGTCGGAAACCTTGCCGCCCTGCACCGGCACGTTCAAATCGGCGCGGAGCAGCACGCGCCGCCCCGCTACCTGTGCGTCATCGAGATTCCTGCTCACAGCGCACCAAAATAGGCGGCGGTGTCGGACATGCGGTTCGAGAAACCCCACTCATTATCGTACCAGGAGAGCACGCGGGTCAGGCCGCCATCGACGATGGTGGTCTGCGG
>JAKBCX010000385.1 GCA_021807465.1 Pseudomonadota bacterium
GGTAGAGCCTTCGCCCCATGTTCGATGTAGCAGTGGTGGGCGGCGGCGTTGTGGGTTGCGCAGTGGCGCGGCGCTTCACGCTGCAAGGCGCGCGTACCGTACTGCTAGAGAAGGGCGCGGACATCCTATCCGGCGCCAGTAAGGGCAACAGCGCCATATTGCATACGGGCTTCGACGCCCCGCCTGGCAGTCTGGAGCTACGCTGCATGCGTGCAGGCTACGAGGAATATCTGCAAATCCGCACGCGACTCGGCCTGCCCCTGCTGGAAAGCGGCGCTATCGTCGCCGCCTGGACCGAGGCGCAAGCAGAAAAACTCGCCGGTATTGTGGCCATGGCGCATGAGAATGGTGTGGCGGATACGCGGCTGATTGAGCCAAAGGAAATCCTGGCCCGCGAGCCGCATCTGGCCCCCAACCTGTTGGGCGGCGTGCTCGTGCCGGGCGAATACCTCATCGACCCGTGGAGCGCGCCATTGGCGTACCTTCTGCAAGCGCTGGAAAATGGTGCCGAGGTCCGGCGCAACACGGAAGTTCTTGCCGGGCATTTCCACGGCACTTGGCACCTGGAAACAAGCACCGGCACTCTGCAAGCCCGCGCCGTAATAAACTGCGCCGGGCTGTATGGCGATGTGGTGGATGAACGCCTGACCGGCACACGCCATTTCACCATCAGACCGCGCAAAGGCCAGTTCGTGGTGTTCGACAAGGCGGCAGCCAAACTCCTGCGCACCATTCTGCTGCCAGTGCCCGAGGCACACACCAAGGGCATCGTGCTCACCCCCACTATTTTCGGCAATCTGCTGGTTGGCCCCACCGCCGAGGAGCAGGAAAGCCGCGACCGCGCCGCCACCGATGAAGAGACGCTCCGCATGCTGCGGGCCAAGGCGGAAGAAATGCTCCCCGCCCTGCGCACCATGCCCGTAACCGCCATCTACGCCGGAATCCGCCCGGCAACGGAAGACAAAGCCTACCGTGTGCGGCATGAGCCGGAACGTAATTACATCACCCTGGGCGGCATACGCTCTACCGGCCTAACGGCGGCTTTGGGTTTGGCGCAGCACGCCTGGGCACTGTATGGCGGCGCGCACCAGGAGATCGTAGCCCCCATCTGGCCGCAAGCCCCGCGCCTGGCCGAGCATTGCCCACGTGACTGGCAGGAGCCGGGCCATGGCGAAATTATCTGCCATTGCGAGCTGGTAACGCGCCGCGAGATTGAAGCCGCCCTGGCCGGACCGCTGCCCGCGCAGGATTGGGGCGGGCTGAAGCGCCGCACCCGTGCCGGCATGGGGCGCTGCCAGGGCTTTTACTGCAACGCCGCCCTGGCCGCGCTCACCACGGGCAAAATCACCCCGCCTCTGGCTAAGGTGCCACATGGTTGATGTGGCCATTATCGGCGGCGGCCCAGCGGGCGTGGCGGCGGCGCTGCGGTTAAAAGCACGCGGCGTGGGGCGCGTGGTCATTCTGGAACGCGAGCCGGTACTGGGCGGCGTGCCGCGCCATTGCGGCCACCCGCCTTTCGGCATGCACGAATTTGGCCGCATCCTCACTGGCCCCGTTTATGCAAGGCGTCTTGCCAACGCGGCAGAAGCCGCGGACGTGGAAATTCTAACCCGCCACACCGTGGTGCAGCTGCACCCTGGCGGCGCGCTGGACATAGCCACGCCAGATGGGCTGCGGGAGTTCCGCGCCCTGCGCGTGCTGCTGGCCACCGGCGCGCGCGAATCGCCTCGTTCCGTCCGTTTCATTGGCGGCGACAGGCCGCTCGGCGTGCTGAATACCGGCGCGCTGCAGGCGCATATATATCTGCACGGCACCATCCCCTTCCGCCGCCCCGTGGTGGTTGGCACCGAGCTGGTCTCGCTCTCCGCCCTGCTCACCTGCCGCCGCCACGGCATACGCCCCGTGGCAATGCTGGAGGCCGGGACCCGCCCCACCGCAAGGCGGCCTTTGGCTTGGCTCCCGCGCCTGCTCCGCATACCCGTGCATTATGGCGCCGAAATCGAGGAAATTTGCGGCACGGAGCGCGTGGAGCGCGTGCGCCTGCGCGATGGCCGCGAGATTGCATGCGACGGCGTGCTGCTCACCGGCCAGTTCACACCGGAATCCAGCCTCGCCCGCATGGGGCATCTGGCGGTGGATACGCACAGCTTCGGGCCAATGGTGGACCAATATGGCCGCTGTTCCGATACTGCCTATTTCGCCGCCGGCAACGTGCTGCGCGGCATCGAGACCGCCGGGTGGAGCTTCCGCGAAGGCACGGCCATCGCCGATTACATTGCCGACGACCTTTGCGGCGGCTTGCCCGGCATGGAGGGCGCTGTTGAGATTCTCTGTGGCGAGGGACTGAAATACACCATGCCGCAGACCCTGGCGCGGGTAACCCAGATGCGCGGGCTGATGCAGTTGCGCGTGGCCGCCCCGGCGCGTGGCCAACTGCGCGTGCGCGCGGGCGAGACCATTCTGTACCGTAGCTGGCTCTCCACCCTGCCTGAACGGCGCGTGTTGCTCGACCTGAAAAACATAAGGATTCCGCAAGGCATTTCGCAAATCACCGTAGAGGTTGCACTGTGAGAATCGCGGCCATCGACCAGGGCAC
>JAKBCX010000386.1 GCA_021807465.1 Pseudomonadota bacterium
GCCCCGGTGGCCGAAAGCGGGTCGATCACGCGCTTCATTGGCCGTTTGCGGAGAGAGCCATCGCCGGTCATCACCGAATAGAAATCATGCGTGGCGAGAATCCCCGCCAGCAGCCGCGCCGCCGTACCGGAATTGCCCATGTCCAGCACATCCGCCGGCTCGGTCAGCCCGCCTATGCCGCGCCCGGCCACCAGCCAATCTGCCCCCTCGCGCGAGATGCTGGCCCCCAACGCGCGCATGGCGGCGGCGGTGCGCAGCACATCCTCGCCTTCCAGCAGGCCAGAGATACGAGTCTGCCCCACCGCCAGGGCGCCGAACATGAGGGCACGGTGGCTTATGGATTTGTCGCCGGGAACAATGCAGGTGCCGGTAAGGGGCTGTGCAGGGCGGGCGGCCCGGTGCGGGCTGGGTACGGAAGAGTCCATGCCGCGCGCTTAGCACGGCATAAGGTGTTTGACATAGCGTGCGGGGCATGGCATCGCGCCGCCCTCTATCTCACGTAAAGCTCAGACCCCGAGGGTAAACATGGCGAAACCGGAACTTGGCGAAAAACATACTTGCGTGTCCTGCGGCACACGGTTTTTCGACCTTGGCAAGCAGCCCGCGATCTGCCCCAAATGCAGCACCGAACAGCCGGTCGAGCAGCCGCGCCTGAAACGCGCCGCGCCGATGCCGGAGGAGCAGAAGAAGGTCGCCAAGCCCGAGCTGGATGCGGATGATCTGGATGTGGATGTGCCCGACGCGGATGACGATGGCGACATCCTCGACGATGGCGATGACCTTGATGATGATGCCGATGTGATTGACGCCGATATTGAAGTCTCTACCGAGGGCAACGACGACGAGCGTTAAACCGCGAAAAACCCGGCTCCGGCCGGGTTTTTTAATGCGCCGGTGGCGGAGCCGGAGCGGCCGGCGGCGGCAAAGGCAATGCGGCTGGTGGAATAGGTAACGCCGGGGCAGGTTTCCAATTCAACGCCGCAGCCATGTGGGCGATATGCCGCGGCGCATTCCAATCACCCAGCACGGTCATCGAGGCGCTTACCGGGGGCTGCACACCTGCCGGAGAGAAGCTGAGCTGCAGGGCCTGGGCTTGGTCGTACAGGTCTATCCCGCCGCTGGCGGTTACATGGCCCGCCGGGCCATCCAGGCTGGCGCTGGTAAGGCTGCAATTACCATTGGCCAGTGTGGCGGCCAGGGTGAGGGTGGAAAACGGCGTGGCGCCGCTGACCAGCGCACGGTAAATTTCGTGCTCCGCATCCGCTGTGCCCAATGCGCCGGCAAAGCCGTGCAGGCTGAAGCCGCTCACAACGCCGTTGGAAATTGTAAGGCTGGCCGAGCCGCCGAGCGTGGCCAGGATGCTTTTAAGCCCATAGCCGCTGGCGGTAAGCGCGGCATTTCCGTTAAGCGTGCCGCTTACCGGGTAAGGGAAGGCCAGGGGCAAAGCGACGGCGCTGGTGCCGATATTCTGTGCCAGCAGCTTCGCCGTAAAGGCAGGGGCGGCCTTGGGGCTAAGGCTGAGTCCCAGATTACCGGAGAGGTTGCCGCCGCCGATGGAGATATGCGCCACATCCAGCGCGGCGCCATCGCCTGCCCAGCTCAGGCTGCCTGCTGATGGCCCCAGCAAGGGCTGCCTGGCATATAGAATTTGCCTGGCCCTGAGCGTTAATTTGCCCTGCATTGGCAGGCTGGAGGGGAGTTGCAGACCTGACGGGATGGGCGGCAGAGCCAGCGTACCGGCGTAAATCTGCCCGGAGACATTGTTCTTTTGCACCATCACCTGGCCGCTTGCGTTTTGCGCGCCGAAGGAGAGCACGAAATCATTCAGCCCGTAGGCGCTGGCGGATGCAGTGAAGCGCGCCCGCAGGCTCGCCGCCCCGGCGCCAGGGAAGGTCAGCCCTTGGTCCAGCCCGAAGAAATGGGCGAGTAGAATGGCCTCGGGGTATTGCGCGGTAAGGGGGCCGCTGGCGCTTAGCTTGGTCTGGTCGATAATGGGAGAGGCTGTGACAGAGAGCACACCCGCCAGGGCTGGTGTGTTGGTTTTGGGGTTGGGCAGCAAGGTGGTGAGGTGTGCCACGGCGCTGGTGGCCAGCGCGTTGGCCGGGCCGCGTGCGGCGAATTGCAGGGTAAGGCGCCCAGCCAGCAAGCCGGATGGCGGGGTGTAGGTGGCGGGCAGCAGGGCCGCCAGCGGTGTGGCCGAGGGGATGTCGAGGAAGCCCTGCGCGGAGGTCACCCGCCCTTTGGAGTCGAGCGTGAAGCTGCCGCGTGCCAGCCCGCCATACAGGCTGGCCGAGAGGCTTCGCACGTTCAGCGTGCCATCAAGGGTGGCATCGAGGATAAGGTTGCTCAGCTTTACCGGCCCGGCCTCGGCTTTATCCGCGTCTACTTCCAAATCTGCGGTCAAGCCCCCAGGCAGGGTCTGCCCGGCCCAGCCGGCTAGCGGCCCCAAGGCAAGTTGGCTGAAGCTGAGCTGGCCCGCGGCCCGGTGCGCTCCCAGTACCAGCGTGCCGCTTATGTGGTCGGTGCCCAGCGTGCCAGACAGCTTGTTGAGTGCTGGTTGCGCGGCCGTGCCGCCCAGCTGCGCGGTAAGG
>JAKBCX010000387.1 GCA_021807465.1 Pseudomonadota bacterium
CCATTACCCCCCCCGACATTTCGGAAAGATAACGTTTTAGCCGTGGACGTTTGGAGTAATCAAAGCCCCCATCCTGCTTGCGAGGATACCAAATACGTCCTTCCCCATCCAATCGAGTCATGGTTTCCGTTGAGTAGCGCCATCCCATTGGAGGAAAAGGGAAGCCTTTCCACTCATACATCATATTCGGGCGAGGATTTGGACTGGTCATATTATCAAGCTGATATAAACGCCCGTCCCCATCATTATATCGATATTTGTCATTCTTATATTCTTCGGAATGCGCTTCGCGTGGCGTATTCCAGATGAATTCTTTGCTCTTGGTATAAAATAAGATGATGTCAGCAACGCGGCTCCATGTCTTGCTATCGCTATGCGTTGTTGTCCGCTTCCACGTAATCTCGTTCCGAAACAAACCAGGCCCAAAAATCGCATCCAGCAAAATCTTCAAATAATGGCTCGCGGTCGGGTCGCAATGCAGATACAGGCTGCCCGTCTCCTTTAGCACACGGTGCAGCTCTATCAGCCGTGCCGCCATCATGGCCAAATAGGCCATCATGTCATTCTCGCCCAAAAAGCTGCGCATGGCCCGCAGCATGGTGGCGGCTTCCGTATGGGCAGAGCGGATTACATCCTCATAGGCGCGGGCGGCTGACTCAGTCCAATGCCAGGTATCCTCAAACGCCTCTATCTGCGCCTCGCTCTTCTGCCCGGCCGGGGCCTTGAACAGCACATTATACCCGGCATTGGAGTTGAAGGGCGGGTCTAGATAAACAAGATCGACCGAGGCATCGGCGATGCTCTCCCGCAGCACATCGAGATTATCGCCATAATAAAGCCGATTCGTCATGCGCCAATGATGGCGCACCCCCGCGAAACGGGCAATGTGGCAAGCCCGCGCCCATATTGCCGGGGAAGCCGGAATCCGGCAGAAGCGGCCCATGAAAGCCGCCATCCTGCTGTTTCCCGGCATCAATCGCGAGCGCGACATGGTGCTGGCCGTCCGCCAGAGCTTCGGCCAGGAGCCGGCCGTTATCTGGCACAAGGAAACCGAATTGCCCGCGGGGACCGACCTGGTGATCCTGCCCGGCGGCTTCTCCTTCGGCGACTACCTGCGCTGCGGCGCCATGGCGGCGCAAAGCCCCATTATGCGCGCGGTAAAGGCCCATGCGGCACGCGGCGGCTACGTGATGGGCGTGTGCAACGGGTTCCAGATTCTCACCGAGGCCGGAATCCTCCCCGGCGCCCTGCTGCGCAACGCCTCGCTGCGGTTTTTATCTATGGACACCATGCTGCGCGTGGAGCGGGCCGATACGGTGTTCACCAACCATTGGCAGAAAGGCGCCGAATTCCGCGCGCCGATGGCCCATGGCGACGGCAATTACAATGCCGATGAAGAGACGCTGAACCGGCTGGAAGGCGAGAATCTCGTCGCCTTCCGTTATGCGGACATCAACCGCAACGGCTCCGCCCGTTCCATTGCCGGCATTTTCAGCCCCAATCTGCGCGTGCTGGGGCTTATGCCGCACCCTGAGAACCTCGTTGACCCGCTGATGGGCGGGACAGACGGCAAACCACTTTTCGACGCACTGGCCGCCGCATGACCGACGTGAATGAATCCCTCGCCAAATCCTTCGGCCTTAACGCGGAGGAGTGGCAGAAAGTCCTGACCATCATGGGCCGCACGCCCAGCCTGACCGAGCTTGGCATTTTCTCGGTCATGTGGTCGGAGCATTGCTCTTATAAATCCAGCCGAGTCTGGCTGAAGGAACTGCCCACCAAGGCGCCTTGGGTCATCCACGGGCCGGGGGAGAATGCCGGCGTTATCGATATTGGCGACGGGCTGGCCGCCATCTTCAAGATGGAATCGCACAACCACCCCAGCTTCATCGAGCCTTACCAGGGGGCCGCCACCGGCGTGGGCGGCATTCTACGCGACGTGTTCACCATGGGCGCGCGGCCCATCGCCAACCTTAACGCCTTACGTTTTGGTGACCCCAGCCTGCCCGTTACCAAACGCGTGGTGGATGGCGTGGTGCGCGGCATTGGCGGCTACGGTAATTGCGTGGGCGTGCCCACCGTGGGCGGCGAGGTAAACTTTCACCCGGCCTATAATGGCAACCCGCTGGTAAATGCCATGACGGTCGGCATTGCCCGGAAGGATAAAATTTTCCTCTCCGCCGCCGCCGGTGTGGGCAACCCGGTGGTTTATGTCGGCTCCAAAACCGGGCGCGACGGTATTCATGGCGCGACCATGGCGTCCACCGAATTCGACGCTTCCTCGGAAGAAAAGCGCCCCACCGTGCAAGTGGGCGACCCGTTTACCGAGAAGCTGCTCATCGAAGCCTGCCTGGAGCTGATGCAGACGGATGCCATCGTCGCCATCCAGGATATGGGCGCGGCCGGGCTTACCTCTTCCTCGGTGGAAATGGCCGGCAAAGGCGGGGTGGGCATTGAGCTGAACCTGGATAACGTGCCGCAGCGCGAGACCGGCATGACGGCCTATGAGATGATGCTCTCGGAAAGCCAGGAGCGCATGCTGCTGGTGCTGAAGCCCGAGCGCAGCGAGATGGCCCGCGCCA
>JAKBCX010000388.1 GCA_021807465.1 Pseudomonadota bacterium
CTTTATGGCCTCAATGGTGGGAACCTGCGAGGCGTAGGGCACGGCAAGCACGACAATTTCGGCCTTGTTCGCGGCATCGCCCAGGGCGGCGCCGTGGACATTCACGCCCGGCAATTCCGCCCTCAACACCTCGGCGGCGGCCTGTGCCTTGGCGGCGTCGCGCGAGCCGATCCAAATTTCATGGCCCGCCTGCGCCCAGCGCTTTGCCATGGCGCCGCCCAAGGAACCCGTACCGCCGAGTACGGCTAGAATCGTCATATACTTCCCTCCGCCTTCGCCAGACCTTACGCGGACCGGCCATTTTTAACATTTGCCTCAACGGGCAAGACCCGGCAGGTCAAATGCTGCCGGGTCTTGCCGTTATCCACCCTGTGCCATGCTTGGGCAAGCCGCCCCGGCGATGGGCGTTAGTATGATTTCGGCAGGTCCAGCACCTTTTCGGCCAGGAAGTTGAGGATCATGTGCGGGCTGATGGGCGCGGTGCGAGGGATAAACACTTCGCGCATAAGGCGCTCAATATGGTACTCCTGCGCGTAGCCCATGCCGCCGAGCGTGAGCATGGCCGTGTGGCAGGCCTCGAACGCCGCTTCGGCGGCAAGATACTTACCCGCATTGGCCTCCACGCCGCATTCCTTGCCTTGGTCGAACAGAGACGCAGCTTTGAACACCATGAGATTGGCGGCCTCTAGCTGCGCCCAGCATTTTGCGAGCGGGTGCTGTATGCCTTGGTTCATGCCAATGGGGCGGTTGAACACCACACGCTCCTTGGCGTAACGGGCGGCGCGCGCGATGGCGGCACGGCCAATGCCAACCGATTCCGCGCCGATGAGAATACGCTCAGGGTTCATGCCGTGCAGGATGATCTTGAACCCCTGCCCTTCGGCACCAATGCGGTGTTCCTCCGGCACGAACAGGCCGGAGATGAAGAGCATGTTCGAATCCACCGCATGGCGGCCCATTTTGTGGATAAGGCGGACCTCGATCTTGCTGCGGTCGAGATCGGTGTAGAAAAGCGAGAGGCCTTCGGTCTTGCGCTTCACCTGGTCCAGCGGCGTGGTGCGGGCGAGCAGCAGCATCTTATTCGCCACCTGGGCTGTGGAAATCCAGATCTTCTCGCCATTCACCCTGTACCCGCCTTCAACTTTCTCGGCTCTGGTCTTCAGCTCGGTGGTGTTGAGGCCAGCATTTGGTTCCGTCACGGCAAAGCAGACGCGGTCCTGCCCGGCAACCACGGGCGGGAGCATGCGCTGCTTCTGCTCTTCCGTGCCAAACAAGGCGATGGGCTGTAGCGAGAATACGGGCATATGCACAGCCGAGGCGCCGGACATGCCAGCACCGGATTCCGCAATGGCCTGCATCATCAAAGATGCTTCGGTAATCCCCAAGCCGGAACCGCCAAACTCCGTTGGCATGGCGATGCCGAGCCACCCGGCATCGACCAGCGATTTGTAGAAATCGTGCGGGAACGTGCCGTCATTGTCATGCCCCAGCCAATATTCTGGCGAGAATTGCGCGCAATGTTTCAGCACCGCGTCGCGGATTGTCTGCTGTTCTTCGCTGAGAGAGAAATCCACTTTGCTAAACCTCGGTCAGATGATGTTTTCCGTGGAGGGTATTGTGCCGCTACGCGATGGCAGGCCGAGTTCGGCAAGCAGCTCGTCCGTATGCTCGCCCAGCTTGGGTGCGAAGCCGGCAACATGGCCTGGCGTTTCCGAGAACAGGGTCGGCACGCCGGGGAAGCGCACAGGGCCGTATTCCGTCTCCACCGTTTCAAAAAAGCCGATGGCGTTAAGATGTTCGTTCTCGAATAATTCATCTGGCGTGCGCAACGGGGCGGAGGGAATGTCCAATCCTCGGAACAGCTCCAGCCACTCCGCCGTGGTGCGTTCCTTCAGCGTCTGACCGACGAGGTTATAGACGCGGTCAATCTGCTTGGCGCGCTGCGCAAGTGTTACGAATTCCAGGCTGTTCCAGGCGGGCTGCACGGCATTGATGAAAGCATTCCATTGCTTGTCGTTATACACAAGCACGGCGATGTAGCCGTCCTTCGTGGGGTATGGGCGGCGGTTGGGCGCCACGGCGCGGGGGTAGAAGGCCGGGCCGAGCTTGGGCGTGAACATGGCGCCATTGGCGTGCTCGACCAGCATGAAGCTGGCCATGGTCTCGAACATGCCGATTTCCACCTCCTGACCCTGCCCCGTGCGTTCGCGATGGAACAAGGCCATGGTGGTGGCGTAAAGCGCGGTAAGCCCCGCAACCTTGTCCGCCACGATGGTGCCAACATAGTTAGGCTCACCGGTGAGCATCTGCTGCACGGCGGGGAGGCCGCATTCAGCCTGGATCACGTCGTCGTAGGCGGTAAGATTCCGGTCTGGCCCACGGCGGCTATAGCCGTAGCAATTCGTGTAGATGATTTTCGGGTTTATGACCGAGACCTCGGCATAAGAGAAGCCGAGTTTACCAATGGCCTTGGCGCGCTGAGAGTGGATGAAAATGTCGGCCGTGGAAATGAGCTTTCGCAACACCTCCTTATCCGCCTCTTCCCGCAAATCAAGCA
>JAKBCX010000389.1 GCA_021807465.1 Pseudomonadota bacterium
TGGCGGCGGAGATTGAGCATTGCGATACGCCAGAGCAACGCATTGCGTTTGAAGAACGGTTGAATGATTTGATGTTCCGTATGACGAGGCGCCCGCTGGTGGAATTGCTCTCGCGCGTGACCCTGCGCCATTATGCGGTGCAGGGGCTGCCCGCGCTGTTCCCCGGCGAGGACGGGCTGCGCGCCTGGAAGACGGGGCGGCGGCGGATACTGGATGCGATTTCGCAACGGGACGAGGCGCTGGCGCGGTTTGAGGCGGACCGGCACAGGAGTGATACGCTGCGGCGGTTGAGGATGGCCGTGGCGAAGATGCAGTATTGATGTGGAAGTATTTTCGTTTTTATTTGCATTATCACCGCGAGTGCAGTGCGGTGGTCTATCTTTCGTGATAATTCCAGGGCGCTTCATTTTCGGCCCGCAAGATGGACCGCCGCGCTGCGCTCGCGGTGACGGTGTGGCGCGGTTATTGGGCAGGGGATTCCGGGGGTAGGGATTCTGGCCAGCAGGTTTCCGCCTTGGAAGCGGGCAGGGGTTTTACCGGCACCAGATTATCCATGAAGCGTTCCGCGCAGGCGCGCCAGGAATAGGTTTCGGCAAACGGGCGGCAGGTGGTGCGGTCTATGGCCAGGGCGTCCAGGCAGGCTTGGCGGAGGTCTTCGTTCAGCGCGCCTACGGGTGTGGGGGATTCGGCTAGTATGTCCTTGGGGCCGGTGACGGGGTAGGCGGCCACGGGCAGGCCAGAGGCCAGGGCTTCGAGAACCACCAGGCCGAATGTGTCTGTTTTGGAAGGGAACACGAATACATCAGCCCCGGCATAGGCTTTGGCGAGGTCCGCGCCGTGGCGGGCGCCGAGGAAATGGGTGGCGGGGAAGTCTTTTTCCAGCGCTTTGCGCTGCGGGCCGTCGCCTACGATGAGCTTGGAGCCGGGTAGGTCCAGCGCCAGGAAAGCGCGCAGGTTTTTTTCCACCGCCACGCGGCCCACATAGGCGAAGATGGGGCGGGGATAGGGGAAGTCCTCGCGCGGTTCGGGATGAAACGAATCGAGATCGACCCCGCGTGACCAGGGGCGCACATTGCGGAAGCCGCGTGCAGCGAGTTCGTCGCGCAGCGATTGCGTGGCGACCATGGTGGCCGCACCCGCGGCGTGGAAGCGGCGCAGCCAGGCATAGGTAAGGAATTCAGGAATGCCTGTGCGTGCCTTGAGATATTCGGCAAAGCGCGTGTGGAAGGCGGTGGTGAAGGCGAGCTTATGGCGCTTGGCATAGGCGCGCGCGGCCATGCCAAGCGGGCCTTCCGTGGCGATGTGCAGCGCATCGGGCGCGAAATCTTCTATGATGCGCGCCAGGCGGCGGCGGGGGAACAATGCAAGCCGGATTTCCGGGTAGCTGGGCATGGGGATGGTTGTGAAACGGTCTGGTCCCACCACTTCAACAATCTTGCCCATGGCCTGCATTTCTTCCGCCACGGTGCGCAGCGTGCGGACCACGCCGTTTACCTGCGGCGCCCAGGCATCGGAGATGATGAGGACGCGGGACAAGCCAGGGGCGGGCGGCAGGGTTTCAGGCTCCGGTTGAAAGCTTGGCGGCGGCGAGTTCTGCCGCGACGGGTTGCAGGGCGGCGCTGCGCGAGAGTTTCTCGCGCGCCGGCTTGGCCAGCATGGAGAGCTTGTTGCGGGCCACCCAGTCTATCAGCTCCAGGCGGCCATCCATGTGCTCCACCAGGGCGGTGCAGCTTTCCACCCAGTCGCCATCGTTAAGGTAGAGCACGCCGTTGACCATGCGCATTTCCGCATGGTGGATATGGCCGCACACCACGCCGTCGAACCCATGCGCCTTGGCGTGGTCGGCCAGGGCGGTTTCAAAACGGTCTATGGCTTTTACCGCCTCTTTTACCTGCAGCTTGAGCCAGGCGGAGAGCGACCAGTACGGGTAGCCCAGCCGCGTGCGGGCCATGTTGAACCAGCGATTAAGCTCCAGCGCCAGCGTGTAGGCCCAGTCGCCCAGCAAAGCCAGGATGCGCGCATGGCGCACTACGCTGTCGAACAAATCGCCATGGGTGATGAGCAGGCGCTTGCCATCTGCCGTGGTGTGCTCGGCTTCCATCTGGATTTTAACGCCGCAGACCTCGACGCCGAGCATGAGGTATTTGCGCAGCATCTCATCGTGGTTGCCGGGCACGTACACAACGTTGGTGCCGTTGCGCGCGAATTTGAGGACGCGGCGGAGCACTTTGTCGTGGTATTTGTCCCAGTACCAGGAGCGCTTTAGGCGCCAGCCATCTATGATGTCGCCCACGAGGTAGAGATTCTCGCAGCTCATGGATTTGAGGAAGCTGGCGAGGAACTCGGCGCGGCAGCCGCGTGTGCCCAGATGCGTGTCCGAGATGAATACGCTGCGGTAGACGTCCTGGGCGGCGGAGCGGGGGGGCGTCATGGCGTTCATGGCCCCCGCAATAGCCGCGTGTTTCGTGCTTGTAACAGTGAAACTTCCATGACGTTGACTGCGATTTCTCAAAATGACAATGTCATGTTGTTGCCACTAAAATGTCATCA
>JAKBCX010000390.1 GCA_021807465.1 Pseudomonadota bacterium
GCGAAGCCGGGGTGAATTGCCGTTGCTGGCCTTGCAGGCACCAGCATCCAGCGCGGCGGCGCAGGCCATAGGCGAGTTGGATGCCGGGCAGTACCGCGCCTTTAACATGGTGATTGCCGATGCCATAGGCGCGTTCTTCATACGTGGTGTGGGGGCGGGGCGGCCGGAGATTTTGCCGCTGGCCCCTGGCGTGCACATGGTTACGGCGGGTGAGGCGGATGATATGTCCCGCCCGCGTATTGCCAGGCATTTGCCGCGCTTTGCCGCTGCCCCCACCACGCAATGGGGCGCACTGCTGGCCGATGGTTCTGGCCCGCGCGCGGAACAGCTTAACATTAGCGCCGTGGAGAATGGCGGGTTTGGCACGGTATGCGCCAGCCTTGTGTCTCTGCCGCGCGGCGGCGCGGCGGCGCATGATTTTGCCGCAGGCCCGCCCGGCCAGGCGCGGTTTGAGCGCATTGCATGGAACAACGAAAATGGTGTTGAGCATTGAGCGTGTAACCGGCCCCAATTACGAGATGCGGGGGCTGATTTCGGAGCTGGAAGCGTATCTGGCCGGGTTGTATTTGCCCGAGCAACTGCATGGCTGGCCCTATGAGCGCCTGTTGCAGGCGGATGTGCTGTTTTTTCTGGCCCGTAACGGTGCGCGTGCCGTGGGCTGCGGCGGTATTGCGCTGTACGATGATTATGCCGAGGTAAAACGTATGTTCACCGTGCCCAGCGCGCGCGGCCAGGGCGTTGGCCGTGCCCTTATGGCCCGGCTGGAGGAAGAAGCGCGCGCCGAAGGCAAAAAATGGCTGCGGCTGGAAACGGGGTATGGGCAGGATGAATCCATGCGATTTTTTGAACGTTACGGGTTTGAACAACGCCATTATTTTGGGCCGTATGCCGATATGAAGCCGTTGGCGCTGGCGGCGAGCCGGTTTTACCAGAAGCAGGTTTGAGGGGGGATAGGGGTTCGTCTATTCCTGGATCGCGGGTGCTGGCTATCGGACATTCCGCTTACCTCCGGGCCAGGAGGGGCTGGCCGCTTTGCCACGGTAATTTAAGGAAGGCAGGCATCCTGCCAGAATACAGGGTGTGGCGAGTGCGGGAGTTGGTGATTAACGAGTCCACCTTTCCGCCCTTAATCCGGCCGATGCCTGCTGCATTTGTCCTCGGCCCCTGCAATTCACGGCGCATATCCCCCCTCTTCTTTCATAGAGATTGGCTTCAAGACCTGGCCGGGATTAAAATGATGCATCGTTTCGTGAAAATGGGCATTCCCGGAACAATGGCGCTGGCGGAGACATTCTGCCCGGTAAAGGCTGGGGCTGATCCCGGTGTTGCGTGTAAAAGCCACACGCATGGCCGTGGCGTTTACAAAGCCGGCATGCGCGGCAACGCGCTTTAACGGCATTTGCGAATCCTCAAGTAATTCCCTAACCATATTGAGTCGCGCGAACTCAATGTAACGCCGCGGCGTCAGGCCTGTCTCGCGCTGAAAAACGCGCCTGAAATTGCGTACGCTCATGGCCGCTCTCGCCGCAAGACTCTCCACTGTATGGTCAAGAAGAAGATGTTGCAAAATCCAGTGCTGCACGGTGCTTGTACGCGCCACGCCCGCGCACTGGGTCGCGAACGGAACGCCATAAGATGCAAGCCTCGATGCCGCCTGCTCAGGGCTAATCGCGGATGGTTTGTTTTCCATAAGGTTTATGTCAGCCAACATTTGGTACCACTAAGGACAAGTAGAGGCCCAAACCAGAGTTGAGCCTATAAGATAGTGAATACTATCTTATAGGCTCAACTCTGGTTTGGCAATGACTCATGGCGCCCAAAAATGGGGATGTATCCGGCCAAAACGCACTCCTGCCCCGCCCTTGCCAAACCCGCAGCCCTGTTACATTCCTCCCCGCAAACGCGGGGGGCAGAGATGATCCGTATCTTGCTGGTGGTTATTGTGGCGGCCGCGCTGGCCGTGCCGTTTTTTAACCGGGTGGAGCCGAGCTTGTTCGGGTTTCCGTTTTTCTACTGGTACCAGCTTGCGGTGGTGCTGGGGGCCTCGCTGCTTACCTGGGTGGTGTATGCGGTGGAGAATGCGGGCGGGGAGGACGAGTAATGCCTTCCCCCATCGCCGCCATTGTTTTTCTGGTGCTTGTCGCCGCCGTGCTGCTGCTGGGCTTTTTCGCCGCGCGGTGGAAGGCGGGTAATCTCGCGCATATCGAGGAATGGGGCCTGGGCGGGCGCCGTTTCGGCACCTGGGTGTCGTGGTTCCTCATCGGGGGTGATGCCTATACGGCCTATACCTTCATCGCCATTCCGGCGCTCATGTTCGGGGCGGGGGCGGTTGGGTTTTTCGCCGTGCCTTACACGGTGCTTATCTACCCTATTCTGTATGTGGTGTTTCCCAAGTTGTGGCGCGTGGCGCGCAAGCATGGCTACATCACCGCGCCGGAATTCGTGCGCGGGCGCTATGGCAACCGCTGGCTGGCGCTGGCCATGGGGCTTACCGGCATTGCCGCCACCATGCCCTATATCGCGCTGCAGCTTGTAGGCATGCAGACC
>JAKBCX010000019.1:0-1451 GCA_021807465.1 Pseudomonadota bacterium
TTGTAAATGGTCGAGACCGTTCTCTGCCCGAACGCATCGTAAAGCGTCTGGTCAATCTGGTCTGGCGTGATGCCGAATTGCGCGGCGCGGGCGCGGTCGATTTTAATATCCGTCTCCAGCCCGCCCTGCTGCATGTCGGAATTCACATCCCTCAGCATCTTATCCTTTTGCAAGGCCGCCACAATTTTCGGCACCCAGGCATAGAGCAGCTCCGTATCGTCGCTCTGCAGCGTGTATTGATACTCGGCATTGGACGAGCGCGCGCCGACGCGCAAATCCTGTGCTGGCACCAGAAAAGTCTGCGCGCCCGGAATTTTGCCCAGCGGTTTGCGCAGCCGCGCCACAATTTGCGCGGCACTGGCATGGCGCTGGCTGAGCGGTTTGAGGGTGATGAAAAGAAAGCCGCTATTGGTGGCATGCCCGCCGGTAAAGCCCGCCACCGAGGCCACACCCGGCTCATGCTGGATGATGGTCTGCAACTGCAGCAGCTTTTTCTTCATCGCCGCAAAAGAAATGGATTGATCGGCAGTGATATTGCCAATGATAAGCCCGTTATCCTGCTCGGGAAAAAATCCTTTAGGCACCACCACAAACAGCACGAAATTAAGGATGATGGTAAGAATGAGTGAAAACCCCACCAGCTTGGCATGGCGCAGTGCCCAGCGCAGAGAGCGTTCATAGGCGCCGCGCGCCGCCTCAAACCCAGTTTCCAGAACCCCCACCAATCGCCCATGCTCTTTCCCATGCCCCTCACCTTTTCGCAGCAGAAGGCTGCACAGCATGGGGGTGGCGGTGAGCGAAACAAGCAGCGAAATAGCAATGGCGATCGACAACGTCTCGGCAAACTCCTGAAACAAACGCCCAAGTAGGCCGGGCATGAACAGAATGGGCAAAAACACCGCCACCAGCGAGGCGCTCATGGCGAACACGGTGAAGCTCACCTCCGCGCCGCCGCGCAACGCCGCCTCGCGCGGGTCCATCCCGGCTTCCAAATGGCGCATCGTATTCTCGGTCACCACCACCGCGTCGTCCACCACAAACCCAACGGCGATGGTGAGCGCCATGAGCGAAAGATTATCGATGGAAAACCCAAGCAAATACATCGGCCCGAACGTGCCGAGAATGGAAACCGGCACGGCAAGGCCGGGAATGAGCGTGGCGCGCGGCGAGCGCAGGAACACGAACACCACCCCCACCACCAGCAGCACGGCAATGAAGAGTGTGCGTTCCGTATCATCCAGCGCGCTGCGGATGGAGACGCTGCGATCCATGGCGACGCTGATCTTCACCGCCGGCGGCAGGGCCGCGCGCAACTCCGGCAACAGCGCCTTGATGGCATCGACCGTCTTTATGATATTCGCCGTCGGGCTTGGATGAATGATGACCAGCACGGCGTGTTTACCGTTGAAGAACCCGGCATTTTGCAGATTCTCCACCGAATCCGTCACCTC
>JAKBCX010000019.1:1551-11241 GCA_021807465.1 Pseudomonadota bacterium
GCCATGTTGGCTTGCACCATGATGGTGGGAAACACGATGGAAGGCAGCGGCGCCACCGGCATCTTCAAGAAGCCAAGAATACCGGAGAGCGCGATGCCCAGCGTGAGCAGAATGGTGGCAACCGGCCGGCGGATGAAGATGGCCGAGAGGTTCATGATGGCTTACCGCCAAACCGTTGCGAGAGGCCCGCGAAAGCCAGATAGATGGCAGGCGTGGTGAACAGCGTCAGCACCTGGCTAACCAGCAGCCCGCCCACAATGGCAACGCCCAGTGGCTGGCGCAGCTCTGACCCCATGCCCGTGCCAAAGACGAGCGGCAGGCCGGAGAACATGGCGGCCAGCGTGGTCATTAAAATCGGCCGGAAGCGCAGCAGCGCCGCCTCGCGTATGGCCTCACGCGGCGCCTTGCCCTCAATGCGCTCGGCCTGCAACGCGAAGTCAATCATCATGATCGCGTTTTTCTTCACGATGCCGATGAGCAGCACGATGCCGATAATGCCGATCACCCCCAGCCCGTCGCCCGCGATCCACAGGAAAATAAGCGCGCCGATACCGGCTGATGGCAGTGTAGAGAGGATGGTGACCGGGTGGATGAAGCTCTCATACAGCACGCCCAGCACGATATAGACGGTGATGATGGCCGCCAGCAGCAGAAACACCTCGTTGGAGAGCGAGCTTTGGAACGAGGCCGCCGCGCCGAGAAAATGCGTCTGCACCGATGCTGGGAAGTGCAGCGCCTTTTCCGCCCGGTCAATCGCATCCACCGCCTGGCCCAGCGAATAGCCCGGCGCGAGATTGAATGAGATGGTGGTGGCGGGGAACTGGCCAAGATGCTCGATGAGCAGCGGTTTCTGCTCGATGGAAATAGTGGCGATGGCCGAAAGCGGCACTTGCCCGCCCGTGCCCGAGGATGAAGGCAGGTAAATTTTGCCCAACGCCGCCACGGAATCCATCTGCTTGGGGTTGGTGCCCATAATCACGCGGTACTGGTTTGTCTGCGTGAAAATGGTGGAGATGATGCGCTGGCCGAACGCATCGTACAAAGCGGAATCCACCGTGGCCGGGGTTATGCCGTAACGCGCGGCGTTGGTGCGGTCTATGTCTATATATACAGCCTGGCCCTTGGCCTGCAGCCCGCTTGCCACATCGGTAAGCTGCGGCAGCGTTTTCAGCTTGGCCATTAATTGCGGCACGTAAGTGGTAAATTCGTCCGCGTTGGGGTCTTCCAGCACAAACTGGTACTGGGTGGGCGAGACCGTGGTGTTGAGCGTGAGGCTCTGCACCGGCTGCAAATACAGGCTGATGCCCGGCACACCCGCAACCTCGCGGTTAAGGCGCGGAATAATCTGCGCCGCGGTCAGGCTGCGCTCATCCCTGGGCTTCAAATTGATGAGAAAACGCCCCTGGTTCAGCGTCGTGTTCGTGCCATCCACGCCGATGACCGATGTCAGGCTGACCACGTCCGGGTCTTTCAAAATAGCATCGGCCAGCGCCTGCTGGTGCAGAGCCATGGCGGCATAAGAGGTGCTTTGCGCCCCCTGGCTCACGCCTTGAATCTGCCCGGTATCCTGCACCGGGAAAAACCCTTTCGGGATAAAAATATACAGCAGAATGGTCAGCGCCAGCGTTCCCACCGCCACACCAAGCGTGAAGCGCATATGTGCCAGCACCCAGTCCAGTCCGCGCCCATAGGCGGCGATGAGCCGACTGAACTGCCCCTCCGCCCAATGCTGGATGCGGTTGGGATGTTCCTCCGCCTTGGCCTTGAGCAGCCGCGCGCACAGCATGGGCACCAGAGTGAGCGATACAATGGCCGAGATGACGATGGTGCAGGCGAGCGTGACGGCGAATTCCGAAAACAGCCTGCCCACCACATCGCCCATGAAGAGCAGCGGGATGAGCACGGCAATAAGCGAGGCGGTAAGCGAGATGATGGTAAAGCCCATCTGCCCCGCGCCCTTCAGCGCCGCCTGCATTGGCGGCTCGCCCATCTCCACATAGCGCGTGATGTTCTCGATCATCACGATGGAATCATCCACCACGAAACCGGTGGCGATAATCAGCGCCATCAGCGAAAGATTATCGATGGAGAACCCGGCCAGATACATGAAGGACAGCGCGCCGATGAGCGAGACCGGCACGGTGATGCTGGGAATGATGGTGGCGCGCATGGAGCGCAGGAACAAAAAGATGACCAGCACCACCAGCGCCACGCTCACCGCCAGATCCAGCTCGGCATCGCTAACCGAGGCACGGATGGAGGTTGTGCCGTCGCTCACCACCGTCACATTCAGCGCCGCGGGCAGCCCGTTGGTAAGCACCGGCAAGGCGCGCTTTATGGCATCCACCGTGGCGATAACATTCGCCCCTGGCTGGCGCTGTATGTTGAGCACAATGGCGGGTGTGCGGTTGAACCAGGCGCCCAGCTCATCATTCTCGGGTGCCGGGATCACCTTCGCCACATCGCCCAGATAAACCGGCGTGCCGCCCTTATAGGCCACAACAAGCCTGTTATATTCCGCCGCTTCGGTAATCTGGTCGTTATCGTTAATGGTGTAGGTCTGGGTAGGGCCGGAGAAACTGCCCTTGGGCGAGTTGACGTTGAGATTGGCAATATCCGTGCGGATATTATCGATGGAAATGCCAAAAGCGGCCAGGGCCTGCGGATTAATTTCGACCCGCACAGCCGGCACATGGCCACCGCTCACACTTACCAGCCCCACGCCGGGAATCTCGGAAATTTTCGCGGCCAGGCGGGAATTCACGATGCTTTCCACATCGGTGAGCTTCATGGTGTTCGACGTAACGGCAATCGTCATCACCGGCGCATCTGCCGGGTTCACCTTGGCGTAGATGGGCGGCGCGGGAAGATCGGATGGCAGCAAATTCCCCGCCGCGTTGATGGCCGCCTGCACCTCCTGCTCGGCCACATCCAGCGAGAGTGACAGATTGAACTGCAACGTAATAACCGAGGCGCCGGCGGAGCTGGCCGACTGCATCTGCCGCAGCCCCTCCATCTCGCCCAACTGCCGCTCCAACGGCGCGGTAATGGAGGTGGCCACCACGTCCGGCGAGGCGCCGGGATAGAAAGTCTGCACCTGAATGGTGGGGTAATCCACATTCGGCAGCGCCGAGACGGGCAGATATTGCAACGACACTAGCCCAGCCAGCACAAAGGCGATCATCAACAGAGATGTCGCGACCGGCCGGAGGATGAATAGCCTGGAAGGATTCACGGGGCGGCAACCGGGCTGCTCACCTGCACTTTCATCCCCTCCGAGAGGCGGTCAATCCCGTCCACCACCACTTCATCGCCCAGCTTCAGCCCCTTGGTGATGACAATATCCGTGGCATTGCTTGGCCCTGTTGTCACGGGCTGCACATGCACGGTGTTATCTGGCTCCACCACATATACATACGTGCCGGGCGCGCCTGTTTGCACCGCGTTACTGGGCACCAGCACCGCATTATGCAGCGTATTCACCAGCAAATGCACATTCACGAATTCGTTGGGAAAAAGCCGCTCATTCGTATTCGCGAAGGTGGCGCGCAACTTCACCATGCCTGTGGATGTGTTCACCTGGTTGTCCACCGCCGTCAGCGTGCCTTCCTCCAGCTTGGTGGTGTCATCGCTGGCATAAGCGGTAGCAGTAAGTTTAGCGCCTTGCGCCAGCCGCTCCAGCACCGGCGAGAGATTACCCTGCGCCACGGAAAAGATAACGGTTGTTGGCTGCATGGTTGTTATCACCACCAAGCCGGTGGAGGAGCTGGCGGTAACGTAATTGCCTGGGTCCACCAGCCGCAGACCAACGCGCCCATCCACTGGCGAGGTAATATGGCAATAAACAAGGTCCAGCTTGGCGCTGTCGATATTCGCCTGGTCGGCCTGCACGGCCGCGGCTTCCTGCTGTGCCAAATAGCGCTGGTCTGCCACTTGCTGGGCCGAGATGCTGTCTTGCGTTGCCAGCTTCTCGTACCGCGCCAAATCGGAGCGCGCCTGGGCCAGCACCGCCATGTCCTTGGCATAGGCGGCGCGGTATTGCTCAAGCTGAATCTCATAGGGGCGCGGGTCGATCTGGGCCAGGAACTGCCCCTTCTTCACATCCTCGCCTTCGGTAAACCCCACCTTGGTAAGGTAGCCGCTTATCTGCGGCAGCACGGTAACCGTGGCTATGGGTGTTACAGTGCCCAGCTCATCCAGCTTTACCGGCATGTCTCCGGTAAAGGCCGTGGCCACACCCACGGTGGGCGGGGCCATTGCGTGGCCCGCCTTATTGCCCGAATGGCGCCACCAGATGAAGGCCGCCAGCAATATAACCGCCCCCAGCACATACCAACGCTTCTTCCGCCTTGCCGCTGGTTCCGTCACGCGCCGCTGCTCCCCCAGGTTTACCGCCCAAAGCTGGTGCCAAACAGGCGCGGGATCAACCACGCAGTCCAATGCGTTCTGCCCCGGTACCCGCGATGGGTCTCGCGCCTATAGCTAAATGCTATAACCTTGTCCCGCTTCCAGCATTGTCACCTTCATGACAAAAGGTAACTGGGCCTGCCCCAAAACGCTAGGAAGCCGCCAGCTTAAGTTGCGGCCCAAAGCCAAGCAGGTAGGGCAGAACCGTGACCACGGCCAGGGCGCCAGAGCTAACGAGCAGAACCACCCCCGCCTGCCAATAACTGAGGCCCAGCCCCGCCCTGAGGGCAAAAAGCCGGTACCAGAGCAGGTACACCCCAACAAGGCCGAGCGTAATCAGCTCGGCCTGATCCATTGCCACACCAAATTGCGACAGCAGCGCGCCGATGAAGGCCGCGATGATAAGTGCGGGGAACAGCACCCAGAAGGACCAGTTAAGCGCCGTGGCGGTGCGCAGCCAGAATTTCTCGCGCTTGAACAGGCGTGAGAACTCGTAAACCAGCAGCGGCAGCAGCAGCACCCCCACCAGCCGGGCCAAAAACCCCACCAGCGCCTCGCGCCAGGCGCCGTGCATGGCCATAACCAGCGCCCCGGCAAGCGGTATGCCAATAAGCGGCGCCAGCGAGGCGTAGAAATGGTCCAGATCGCCGCCAAAATCGGCAATGCCGGCGCGCTCGCCTTTGGCCAGGCGCCACAAGCCGCGCATAATCATGCGCAAAACGCTCCTATCAGCGCCTTATAGATTTCGGTAAGCTGCAAAATATCCGCCACCGGAACGGCCTCGTCCACCTTGTGCATGGTGGCTCCGACTAGGCCGAATTCCGCTACCGGGCAATAGCGCGAGATAAACCGCGCGTCAGACGTGCCGCCCGCCGTGTTGCGCTCGGGCGCCCGGCCTGTCACGCGCTCTATGGCGCCGGTCAGGGTCTCTATCTCCTTGCCAGGCTGGGTTAAAAACGCCTCGCCTGACACGCTCACCTGCAACTCGGCATCAGGCGCGTGCCTGTCCAGCACCTCGCGCAGCCAGGCGGTGAGCGTGGCGCCGGTGTGCTGATTGTTGAACCTTATGTTCAACCCCGCCATGGCCAGGCCGGGAATAACATTGGTGACGGGGTTGCCCACATCCACCGTGGTAATTTGCAATGTGGAAGCGGGAAAAAACTCATTCCCCTCGTCCAGCTTCGCGCCTGCCAACTCGGCCAGCACGGGGATGAGCTTATGCACCGCATTCTCGGCCAGATGCGGATAGGCCGCATGTCCCTGGCGGCCGGGCATTTTAATTTTGGCATTCAGGCTGCCGCGCCGGCCCACTTTCACCACATCGCCCAGCCTTGTCTGGCTGGTCGGCTCGCCCACCACGCAAAAATCCGGAATCTTGCCCTGTTCCCGCACCCATTCCAGCACCTTCACCGTGCCGTTAATGGCCTCCCCCTCTTCATCGCCGGTAATGAGGAAAGAGATATGCCCCGGCATAGCGGCAGCGGCGGCGGTGAAGGCGGCTATGCTGCCCTTCATGTCCACTGCACCCCGGCCATACACAATGCCCTCCACCTCCTCGGCGGAAAACGGATCGTGCGTCCAGCCCTCGCCTGGGGGCACCACATCGGTATGCCCGGCAAAGCACAGATGCGGCCCGGGCGCGGCGCGCTCGGCGAAGAAATTCTCGATATTGCCGTATTTCAGCTTCGTTACAGCAAAGCCGAGAGTCTCAAGCACATTGATAAGCACGGCCTGGGCGCCGCCATCCGCCGGGGTAACGGAATTGCAACGCACCAGATCGCGCGCCAGAGCCACGGGGTCCATGGGGCTTACGCGCGCAGCAGCTCGTTGATGGAAGTCTTGCTGCGGGTCTGCGCATCCACGCGCTTGACGATGACGGCGCAGGCAAGGCTGGGTGAAAGCTGGCCGATCTTGCCAGGTTTGCCCGGCAGCGTGCCCGGCACCACCACCGAATAAGGCGGCACCTTGCCGTAAATCACCTCGCCCGTCTCACGGTCGATAATCTTAGTGGAAGCGCCCAGGAACACGCCCATGGAAATAACGGCGCCCTGCCCCACAATCACGCCTTCCGCCACTTCCGAGCGGGCGCCGATGAAGCAATCATCCTCAATGATAACCGGGTTGGCCTGCAACGGCTCCAGCACGCCGCCAATGCCCACGCCGCCGGAGATATGGCAGTTTTTGCCAATCTGCGCGCAGGAGCCGACGGTGGACCAGGTATCGATCATCGTACCCTCACCAATACGTGCGCCGACATTCACAAAAGACGGCATAAGCACCACGCCAGGGGCTACATAGGCCGAGTAACGCACCACGGCGCCCGGCACCACGCGCACGCCCGCGGCGGCAAAGCGGTGCTGCTTCCAGTTATCGTATTTCAGCCCTACCTTGTCGTAAGCCGGGGCGCCGCCCGCAGCACCTTCCACCAGATGGTTGGGATGCAGCCGGAAAGAGAGCAGCACGGCCTGCTTCGCCCATTGGTTAACCACCCATTCATCACCCTGCGGCTCGGCCACGCGGAGCTGCCCGGAATCGAGCTGTTCCAGCACCTCTTCCACGGCATTGCGCACGGAACCCTGCGTGCTGGGGGAAATATCGGAACGCCGCTCCCAGGCACCCTCGATGATGGATTTCAGATCCTTGCTCATGCGCGTCTCAAACCTCTCAAATAGCGTCCAAGCATGAACATTCGCACCGCACAATGTCAACGCAGCGGGGCGTAATCGGGTTAAGATGTTGTTTACGCATGCCCCCTAAAAACGCGGCATGACAAGCCTTCCCTCTCCTGTTTCCATGCCTGCCGCCACGTTGCTCGCGCCTGCCCCCGGCCATAGCTGGCTCGCGGTTGCCGCCATGCTGGCCGACCTCGCGTTCGAAACAGACCCGATGGGCCGCTTCACCGGCTTTGGCCCCGGCAAGGTGCTGGGCCAGCCAGCCGCGGCGCTTATGGGCACCGAGCTGGCCGGGCTGCTGGCGGGCAGCTCGGTGGAGGAAGAGGCGCTGAGCGTTACCCAGTTCCGCTCCATCATCACCACCATCTGCACAGAATGCGTGGCATGGCACGGCAAGGTGCGGCTGGCCCAGGCCGATGGCGGCAGCGCCGTGTACCGGCTGGCTTTGGCCCCGCGCATTTCCGGCACCAGCGTTACCGGCACTTACGGGCTGCTCTTCGCCATGGACACGCCGGAACTCACCCTGCCGGACCGCGATGCCGGGCATGAGCGCGACCCCGCCATCACCCACAACGCCATGCTGGATGCCGAAACCGGACTTTGGTCCGGCCGCACCTTTGGCGAGGAAATATCGCGCCGGTTCGACAGGCTGGATGTGGAGGAACGCCCCGGCACGCTGCTGTATCTCGGCTTCTCACGCGCTGGGGCAAAATTCCGCAGCGCCATTGCCATACGTCTGGCCGAGGAGCTGCGCGACGTGGTCCGCCCCACGGACCTGCTGGGCCGGATAGATGAAACCACCATCGGCCTGTGGTGCGACGGCATGGACCACCTGACCGGTGGCGAGCGTGCCGCCAAATTCTGCGCCAGCCTGCCCGCTTTGCTGCCGGAACGCACCGCCATAACCGTGGGCGTGGCGCCACGCTGGGCCGGCAGCGGCGAGGATGCGCATTCGGTGCTGGAACACGCCGCCATCGCCCTGCGCCTGGCGGATATGGAAGCCGAACGCGCCAAGGGTGGCGCACCGGCAGGCGCCTGGCGCGTATGGCAGTGCGATTAAGCGCCGCAACCGGCTGGAACTAAAACACTTCACCCCGTGGTACGGTAAAGCTGCATCGCAGCCTGCCCGCGGGATCATCTTGTTTCAAAGCCAAACATCGCCTAATTCGGCGCCATGACCGAGCAAAATGATCCGACCAACACGCCCCCCCAGGACGAAGCCTTACTAGAGGCGCCGGATGTACGCATTGCCGCCCTGGAGCAGGAATTGCAGGAAATGCGGGATAAATGGCTGCGCGCCGAGGCCGAAATGGCCAATCTGCGCGCCCGCACCCAGCGCGAGGTGAAGGATGCGCGCGACTATGCCGTGCAGAAATTCGCCCGGGACGTGGTGGAGGTCGCCGAAAACCTGAAGCGCGGCATCGACTCGCTGCCCAAGCGCAGCGAGGACGAGGCCGAGATTATAGCCAAAATGCGCGACGGGTTCGAAGGCATCGAGCGCTCCTTCGTCGCCCTGCTGGAACGCAACAACATTACCCGCCAGGACCCCACCGGCGCCGCGTTCGACGCCAATCTGCACCAGGCCATGGCCGAGCAGGAAAGTGCGGAGCACCCGCCCGGCACGGTTATTCAGGCCTGGAGCCAGACCTGGCAGCTTAATGGCCGCCTGCTGCGCCCCGCCATGGTGGTGGTCAGCAAGCCGCCGCCGGGCGCACAGCCCAAAATCGACGTAGAAGCCTGATTTTCAAAAAACCTGTCTGGCGCCATCTTATTTCTGTAAAGATGGCGCCCTTTTATCTGCCCGGCTGCGCAGCACGGAAAATTTGCATAATCAATGCGTTTTCTCTTTACCCTTCACAACGTCCCCCAACCCGAAAATTGAGCGCAAAAAGCCCGGCGTAAGTGCCGAAAGCGGGTTCATTCTTACATTCACATTGCTGATAGGCCCGGTGATATGCGCCCGCATGGCCAGCAGCCCGCCGCCTTTTTCGGGCGCGAAAAGCCGCCCCAGCAACGGAATTTTGCCGGGCAAAGAATTCACCGCATAGGCCGGCACGATGGTGGCCTCCACGTCACACGTATTATCCGCCAGATTGAAATCGCCGCTGGCGGTAAAGCCAAGCGAGCTGGACCAGGCCCGCGCCCCATGCAGCGTCAGCACGCTGTTTTGCAGACTGAAGGGAATTTCGGCATGGGAGATTTTCAGCCCTGGCCCCGAGGCGGCATCGGCCACGCCGTACACGGTAAGCGCCTCAAGCAATTTGGTTACTTCCGGCGCATTTTCAAAACGCGCCTCCACCAGCGTGGCCTTGCCTTGCACGGGCTGGCTGCCGCCATATTCGGCATTCAGGGTAAGCTGGCCGCCCTGCATATGGTCATATTCGCCCATGCTGCGCAGCAACAGCCCGGCATCTTCCGCCTGTACCAGCAAATTGTAACGCCCCTGCCCAGAAGGCGCCACGCTGAAGCTGACACCTTGAGCCGCGCCCTGCGCCTGCTGCACAATACCGCCCTGCCCCGAAGCCGTAAGGCTGAAACCTGACAAAACAGGCGCGGGCGGCGCCGCCACGCCAAGCTGTGTGAAGCCCAGATGCAGCGCCCAGCGCGCGCC
>JAKBCX010000391.1 GCA_021807465.1 Pseudomonadota bacterium
GGCTGACGGCGCATTACGACTGGCGCTGGGTATTCTACGTGAACGTGCCGTTTGGCATTATTACCGCCGCCGGGCTGCTTATTTTTTTGCGCGAGACACCGCGCCACGAGACCATAAGGCTGGATTGGCTGGGGTTTGGCGCGCTCAGCCTAGCCATTGGCGCGCTGCAGCTCATGCTGGACCGGGGCGAGCAGCAGGACTGGTTTTCCTCCACCGAGATTATTGTGGAGGCCGTGCTGGCCGGGCTTGGATTCTATATATTCCTCGTGCAGTCGGTTCTGGCGCCAAAGCCGTTTCTGCCGCCGCGCCTGTTCCGCGATTTGAATTTCGCGCTGGGGATAATTTTTATCTTCATTATCGGGCTTATTGTCTATGCCACACTGGCGCTGCTGGCGCCTTATTTGCAGGAGCTTATGGGTTACCCCGTGGTGACGGCCGGGCTGGTGCTGGCGCCGCGCGGCGTGGGCACCATGGTGGCGGCGCTGCTATGCGGGCGCCTGGCGGCGCGGGTGAGTCCCAGGCTGCTTATCTGCCTGGGGTTTTGCTGCCACGCCTACTCGCTATACCAGATGACCTCGTGGACGCCCCAGGTATCCTCGGAGAGTATCGTGGTTACGGGCGTTATTCAGGGGCTGGGGGTGGGGTTTGTGTTTGTGCCGCTCACCCTGGCCGCCTTTGCCACGCTGCCGGGAGAGATGCGTACCCAGGCCGCGGGCATTTACAGCCTGATGCGGAATCTGGGCAGCTCCATCGGCATTTCCATCACCGGCGCGCTGCTGGTTATCTACACCCAAGCCAACCATGCGGCGCTTAGCGCCAGAATTACGCCGTTTAACCATGCGCTGCAGAGCGGGACGCTGGGGGCGTTGTGGAATCCCGGACAAATGGCCGGGGCCGTGCGGCTGAATGCGGAGATTACGCGCCAGGCCAGCATCATCGCCTATGTGGATGATTTCAAGCTGATGCTGATCCTAGCTTTACTGGCCCTGCCTTTAACGCTGCTGCTGCGCACGCCGCCGCGGCAGGTGGTGCGTTAGGTGGCACGAATATTTGGTGCATATGGGCGCCCGCCGGGTGTATTATATTGTTTTCACGGTGCGAACGCGCCTGGCGGGCGAATGCTCATCGGGATGCTGTTGGTTGTAAACGCATTACGGATGACTAATATAAGCACCAAACAGGGTGCGCCCCGCGCGCGAAGGTTTGAAACGTACAGGAGACGAAGGCGTGATGACGGCTGGGAATCAATTTCGCGTGTTTGAAGGGTTGGCGCTGAGGGTCGGCCGCGGCCGGAATGTGGTGGCGCTGGGCCTGCTTCTGCTCGCGGCCCTGGCCGCGCCCGCCCATGCGCAGATTAACCCGTTTGGCACTTACCGGGGGCCTGTGCTGAGCGCGGGAGACTACAAGGCGGCAGGCCCGGTTGTGGTAAAGCTGCTGAACGAAAAGCCTGCCACGGTGGGAAACACCGCGGCGTGGAACAATCCGGAGTCCGGCAATAGTGGCACATTCGTCATAGATAGCCTGTTTACGAAGGATGGCATGCCCTGCCGTAAGGTAACGGCCCATGTGAGCTATGCCCGTGCCTCGGGGCAGTACCCGCGCGGCTTCTCGCTGGATGCGTGCCAGTTGCCGGACGGGCAATGGAAAGTGGTGTCGTAAGCCGCGTTTGAGGAACGTATTTGTGACAGTGTTTTTGCTTTGATTTGCGGAACGGTGCCTTTATAACCCCGGGCGAGCACCAGTAACGTTCTGTTAAATCTGCATCTTGCGGCCCGCCAGGGCTTTTGGAGGCAGGGCTGGGGCCGGAAGCGGCAAGGCCGGCAATGAGGAGGCGGAGCATGGGACGTAGTATGGGCCAGGGCGCGGTATGCCGGCAGGGGAGTTACCGTCTCTGATGCGTTATGGTGTTGGCATTGCTTTTGTTGCCGCATTGCCGCTGATGGGCTGCATGGTGGGGCCGAATTTTACCACGCCCCCTTCATCCGTTGAGGCTTCTTACCAAAAGGTGGATGGCACGCTGCCCGCGGGGGCCGAGAACGATCCGCAATGGTGGCATGGATTTGACGACCCGGTGCTGAACAATCTTATCAGCCTTGGGTACCACGATAATCTGAGCTTGCAGGAAGCCGGGGTGCGCGTGCTGCAGGCGCGGGCGGAATTGGCGTCGTCGGTAGGGGAGCTGTACCCGCAGCAACAGGCTATTAGTGCCGCTTATACGGATTCGTTGCAGAGCAAGGCCTCGCCCACTTATGTGCCCGGTGAGCAGACTGGCATTGAGTTTGCGAATATAGGGCTGACGGCAAGTTGGGAGATTGATCTCTGGGGCAAATACCGCCGCGCCATTCAAGCCAATGATGCCTCCTTCCTTGGCTCCATCGCGGCTTACGATGCCGCGCTGGTGAGCCTCACGGCCTCGATCGCGCAGAATTACATTTCCATTCGCACATTGCAGGCGCAAATCCAGGTGGCCGAGGCCAACGTGGCGGTGCAGCGGGAAAGTTTACGTATCGCAACGGTACAGTATAATTCCGGGCAA
>JAKBCX010000392.1 GCA_021807465.1 Pseudomonadota bacterium
TGACCGATTCCGGCGGGTTTCAGATCATGTCGCTCGCCAAGCTGCGCAAGCTGGATGAAAGCGGGGTAACGTTCCGTTCGCACATCGACGGCGCGGCTTATCATCTCACGCCTGAGCACTCGATGGAGATTCAGTACAAGCTGGATTCCACCATTACCATGGTGCTGGATGAATGCACCAAATTCCCCGCCACACATAAGGAGGCCGCGGACTCCATGCGGCTCTCCACGCGCTGGGCGAAGCGCTCGCGCGATGCGTTCATTCCGCGCGAGGGTTATGGCCAGTTCGGCATCATGCAAGGCTCAGTCTATGAAGATTTGCGGCGCGAATCCGCCGCTGCGCTGAGCGAGATGGAGTTTGAAGGCTACGCCATTGGCGGGCTTGCCGTGGGCGAAGGCCAGGCGGCGATGTTCGATGTGCTGGACTACGCCACCGATCTGCTTCCGGCACAGAAGCCCCGCTACCTTATGGGTGTGGGCACGCCGGATGATCTGCTGGGCGCCGTGGGGCGCGGGGTGGATATGTTTGATTGCGTGATGCCCACCCGCGCGGGCCGCACGGCGCGGGCCTTTACCTCGCGCGGCATTTTCAACATGCGTAACGCGAAATTCCAGGATGATGACCGGCCGCTGGATGAAGGTTGCCCCTGCCTGGCCTGCACGCGCCACACGCGGGCCTATCTGCACCATCTGTTCCGCTGCGAGGAAATGCTGGGGCCGATGCTGCTGACGGCGCATAACCTCACCTATTACCAATCCCTCATGCAGAACGGCCGCGAGGCAATTCTCGCTGGCACCTACAGCGCCTATTGCGATAATGTGCGCGAGGGCTGGAAACGCGGAGCCGAATCATGACCGATGACCGTTATGCAAACCTGCAGCAGCTAGGCCAGCAAACAGCAATGCCCACGCGGCCGGAAGAGGCCGTGCTGGAGCGCGTGGCGGCGCATGTGGACGGCAAGAATGCCGTGGTGCGCTTCACCTGCCCGGAATTCACCTCGCTTTGCCCGCTGACCGGCCAGCCGGATTTCGCGCATATCGTCATCGACTATATTCCGGGCGGCTGGCTGGTGGAGAGCAAGTCGCTGAAGCTGTTTTTCCAATCCTTCCGCAATCACGGCGCGTTTCATGAAGCCTGCACGCTGATGATCGCGGACCGGCTGGTGGCGCTGCTGGCGCCCAAATGGCTGCGCATTGGCGCCTATTGGTATCCGCGCGGGGGTATTCCCATAGATGTGTTCTGGCAGACCGGCGCGCCGCCCGAGGGTGCGTGGATTCCGGCCCAGGACGTGCCGCCCTACCGTGGCCGGGGCTGACACCAAAGCCGCCATCATCAGCCGCGCCGAGGCGTATGGCTTCGGCGCCATAGGCTTTACACGCGCCGCGCTGCCGCCTGAGCGCCGAAGCTGGCTGCGGGATTTTCTCGCCGCCGGGCAGCATGGCACCATGGGCTGGATGGCGGAGCGCGCCGAACAGCGCGCGCACCCGCAAATGCTGTGGCCAGAGGCGCTTAGCGTTATCTCGCTGGGGTTTTCATACGCCCCGCCGGGAGATGCGCTGGAGAATCTCGGCAAGCCGGAAGTGGGGAATATCTCGGTTTATGCCCGCAACCGCGACTACCACGACATCATCAAGGGCAAGCTGAAGCATCTCGCGCAATTCATCGTCACGCTGGGGGCGGGGGTGAAAGTGTTTGTGGACACGGCGCCGGTTATGGAAAAGCCGCTGGCCCAGCAGGCCGGGCTGGGCTGGCAGGGCAAGCATACCAATCTCGTCTCGCGCGTTCATGGCTCCTGGCTGTTCCTGGGCGAGATTTTCACCACGCTGGACATTGCGCCGGACGAGCCGGGGCAAAATAGCTGCGGCTCGTGCCATGCCTGTCTCTCCGTTTGCCCCACGGATGCGTTTCCCGCCCCGTACAAGCTGGATGCGCGGCGCTGCGTCTCCTACCTTACCATCGAGCATGACGGGCCAATCCCGGAGGAATTCCGCGCCGCCATGGGCAACCGGATTTATGGCTGCGATGACTGCCTGGCGGTGTGCCCGTGGAATAAATTTGCCCAGGAAGGGCGGGAACAGAAGCTGGCGGCGCGGGAGGACCTTGCGGCGCCGGAACTGGCGGCGCTGGCCGCGCTGGATGACGCCGCATTCCGGGCCAAATTCTCTGGCTCGCCCATAAAGCGCATCGGCCGCAACCGGTTTGCGCGCAACGTGGCCATTGCCATAGGCAACAGCCAGAACCCCGGCTTGCTGCAAGCCGCCCAGGCGCTGGCGGCGGATGCAAACGCCATGGTGGCCGAGGCCGGGGCCTGGGCCGTGCAGCGCTTGCTTCCCTTTATGCGGCAAAACGGTTAATTCCCGCTCATGAGCTGGCTTACCGAATTTGTCCGTCCCAAAATCCGCACCTTGCTTGGCCGCAAGGAGGCGCCAGACAATCTGTGGCACCAATGCCCGTCCTGCCAGCAGATGATCTTCCATCGCGAGCTGGAAGCGGCCAAGAAAGTGTGCCCGCATTGCGGCCACCATATGCGCGC
>JAKBCX010000393.1 GCA_021807465.1 Pseudomonadota bacterium
GTGGTCGCGCTGCTTTGCGTTTCCACCCTGCCGGTTTGGAGCTTCAAGAACTTCAAGATACCCACCGCCGGCATCCTGCCCCTCCTGCTCGGCGTCGTCGTGTTCGCCGCCCTTATTTTCGCCGACCCGTTTCTCGCCGGCGCGCTCATTGTTATTGCCTATGTCGTCATGCTGCCTTTTTCGCTGCGCAGTTACCGCAAGCTGGCCCGCCAAGCTGAGGAACGGCGCGCTGCTTCCGAGGCTGTTGATCTCTGAACGAATACTTTAGGTTGAGGTTATTTGCCAAAATATGCACGCATAGGTAGTTGTTGTTAATTCCTTAACAACCGCCATGGCAGGCGAATGTCCGGCACCATCATCACCACAATTTCCCCGCTCGGCCTCACGCTCAGTGGCACAGCCCAGACCGGAATCAGCATTGCTGCCTCTGGCGCTCTGGAGCCTCCATCCGGCCCGGCCATCTATGCCTCGGCACCGAAATGGAGCCTGTTTAACCAGGGCAATATCATTGGCGGCGGCGCGCCCGGAATTTATCTCGAGTCCGGCACTGCGTACCTCGCCAACCAGGGCTATATTGGCGGGCTTACCGGTATCCAGGGCTATATCACCTTGCAAAATACAGGGCAGATTACCGGCCGCACTGTTGCGGGCATCTCGGGTGCGGGCAGCATCGTTAATCGTGGCACCATATCGGGCACGCAGCAGGGCGCTTCTGGCGTGGTTTTGTCCAGCGGCACGCTTGTCAACGGCCGCGTTGGCTTGGTGCGCGGCGCCTATCAGGGCGTGCATGTCTCGGGTGCGGGCAGTATTGCCAATCTCGGCACGATAGAAGGCGAACTAGGGGCAGGGCTGGTTCTGGCCGGGGGTGGTGTGCTGGTGAACGGCGCCGGCACAGCCCAAAGCGCGCCCATTTCCGGCCACTCCGGTGGTGTCAGCCTGGCGGCGGGTGGCACTATCTTCAATTATGGCCAAATTTCGGGCTTTAACGGGATTTATGCCGGCACAGGCACGGTTGAGAATGCCGGCCTCGTTGCAGGTGGCTCGTCGCTGCAACTCGCCATCCCCTTCGCGGGCTATACTTACGCGTCCGGGGCGGGCGTTATTCTCGCGGGCGGCACCCTGCGCAATGGCGGCACCGTGCTGGGCGGCAATATCCCCGTTTTTCCGGCGCCCGATTCCGGCACGGCGGGTACGGGTGCCGTACTCGGCGCCGGGCTTGTCATCAACACGGGCAGCATCTCGGGAGGCGCGGCCGCAGGTTCCACCCTTACGGGCGGCAATGGCGTAATGGCCACCACCGGCACGCTGGAGAATAGTGGCGCCATTTCGGGCGGTGCCGCCTATCAGGGCGGAGACGGGCTGTTGCTGCTTTCCGGCGCTTATGCCCAGAATAATGGCACCATTCAGGGTGGCAGCGGCACGCTGGGGGGCGCAGCGGTATGGCTGCAGGGCGGCACGCTGGTTAATACGGGCAGCCTTTCCGGTGGCGGCGGTACAAGCTGGAACTGGTCGCCCGGCCTTGCGGCGGGTGCGGTCATCTATACCGGCTTACTTGTTAACGCCGGCAACATTACGGGCGGCGCGCAGCAGCATATTGGTGCCGATCTCGGCGCGGGCACGCTCAGCAATGCGGGCACCATTTCTGGCGCTACGGGCGTGCTGGAGCAATCCGGCTTCATCGAGAATACCGGCCTCATACAGGCCAGCGCCGTTGGAGTGGAACTCTGGCGCGGCGCACTCGCCAATGCCGGAACAATCTCTGGCCCTTATGCCGTTTACATGGCCGCCGCGGCGCAAACCCTGGTGGCGGACCCTGGCGCCAGTTTCCAAGGGCAGGTGGTTGCCCAAGGCGGCGCCACGCTGGGTCTGGCCAGCGGTACTGCCGCGCTCGACATGGGGACGAGTTTCTCAGGCTTTGGCACCATCGCTTTTGAGCCAGGGGCGGAGTGGACTCTCGCGGGCGGCCTTGCCCAGCTTGCCGGCGGCGAGGTCATAGCCGGCTTCACTCATGGCGACACGCTGGAACTGGAAGGCTTCACCGCCAGCGGTGCCGCCTACGTTCCTGGTGTGGGAATGGAGCTGTCCAATGGAGCCACTATCGTTACCCTCAATCTTGCCGCCAGCGGTGTGATCGCTACGCCTGATGCCACGGGCACACGCATTGCCATCTGCTACGCCCAAGGCACGCGCATCGCCACCGCGCAGGTGGAATGCGCGATCGAGGAGTTGGCCATAGGTGACGTGCTGCCCACGCGCTTTGGCGGCATGCAGCCTATAAAATGGGTTGGCTGCCAGAATTTTACCGCCGGAGCGCTGAAAAGCGGCCGCGATCACGCCCCCATCTGTATTATGGCGAATGCGCTCGGCCCCAATATGCCCAGGCGAGACCTGTTCATTTCTCCAGGCCATTCCATTCTGCTCGATGGCAAACTTATCCTCGCCAAATATTTGCTCAACGGCCTCACCATCACCCAGCCTAAACCGGTGCAGGGTGTGACCTACTACCTTATCGAGTTCGCCCGGCATGACTGCA
>JAKBCX010000394.1 GCA_021807465.1 Pseudomonadota bacterium
TACAGGAGGTGGCGCATGAGGATGGGACGGGGGTTGTTGTTTCCATACCGCAGGATCCGGGCCAGGCTGGAGTGGCGCAGATTGCGATGCTGAGCCGGGGGCTAGCGGGGTTCAGGATTGTGGCATCGCCAGAGCGGGAGGCGAAACTTGTGCGGGCCATGCCGGCGGCGACGCAGATGGATGCTGGGAATTTGATGATGGTGGCGGCACCTTGGAATGGGCCGTTGATGGCGGAGCTGAAGGCGTTTCCGCATGACGCGAAGGATGACCAGGTTGATGCGCTGTCGCGCGCGGTGAATACGCTGGCGAGCTGTAATACCCAGCCGGCACGGCGGTTGAACAGTGCGTTTTTGAGCCGCTGAAAAACAGGATATAAGCATGTTCGAAACGATTTGCGGCACCATTCCGGTGGATGCCTGTATGCCAACGCGCGTGGCGAAGCTGGAGGCGTTGCGCCGTGTGCTGGATGGCACGCTTTATGATAATTTGCCGTATCAGTTTCATGAAGAGCGCAATGGGGCGGGGGAGTATATTCCGCTGCGGCTACGACGGCCAGCAGTGCGGTACGGGCTGTGCCGCATTGTTGTTGAGGATTCCGTGGCGCTCTTGTTCAGTGCGGGGCATTTTCCGGCGCTGGATGCGGATGATGATGAGTTGGTGCGGGTTTTGCAGGATGTTATCGCGGAGGCGCGCCTGAATGAGGTGATGATTGATGCGGCGCTGCGCGGATCTGTTGGCTCGGTGGCAATTTTATTCCGTGTACTGAAAGGGAGGGTGTTTTTCTCGGTATTGGAAAGCCTGTACCTGACGCCTGTGTGGAGTGTGACCGCGCCCGATACGCTGACGAGGGTTGTTGAGAAATACAAAGTGCGTGGCGTGGATTTGGCCGCGCAGGGATATGAGGATGTTGATGCGGAAGCCTATTATTGGTTTCAGCGAATTTGGGATGCCCAGAGCGAAGAATGGTATTTGCCTTGGGATGTAAATGATCCGCTTGGGCAACCGGTGAAGGACGAAAGCCGGAGCGTGGCGCATGGGCTGGGATTTGTACCGCTTGTGTGGATTAAGAATCTTCCTGGCGGAGAAGGGGCTGATGGCGGATGCACCTTCAAGGCGGCGATTGATACGAATATTGAGATTGATTACCAGCTGAGCCAGGCGGGGCGGGGGCTGAAATATAGCTCTGACCCGACGCTGCTGATTAAGGAGCCGGCGACCAGTGATACTGAGATTGTGAAAGGTGCTGGGAATGCGCTTGTGGTTTCAGAGAAGGGTGATGCCAAACTTTTGGAGATTGGCGGAACGGCGGCGGAGGCCGTGATTGCTTATGTGCGGACGCTGCGCGAATTTGCACTGGAAAGCGTGCATGGAAACCGGGCGAGTGCGGATAGGTTGACGGCCGCGCAAAGCGGACGGGCTCTTGAGATGATGAATCAGGGCTTGATATGGCTTGCTGATAATTTGCGGATTTCTTACGGCGATGGCGGGATATTGCCGCTGTTGAAGATGGTTGTGAAAGCCTCACAATTATTTGCGCTGACGGTGAATGACAAGATTGTTGGGCCGCTGGATGCAACGCAGCGTGTGAGATTGTGTTGGCCGCGCTGGTATCCACTCTCGGCGGATGACAGGTTGAAAGAGGCGCAGGCTGTGGCGGCGCTGGCGAATGCCGGGCAGATTTCCAGAGAGACAGGGGTGAAGATAATTGCCGCGGCGAATGGAATTTCTGACGTTCAAGCGGAACTCGATGCGATAGACCAGGGTGTGCCATGAGTGATGAGCAGAAAGAGACTGAAAATTGGCAAGTGCGGGCGGAGTTGGCCGAAGCCGCGTTGAGCCGGTTGCAAGTTGATATTGAGACGAAGTTGATCCGCGCCGAGCTGAAGGCAGAGGCCGTAAAAGCGGGGATGGTGGACCTTGACGGGTTGAAGCTGATTGATACCAGCGAGGTGCGCCTGAATGACGCGGGGGAGCTGGCGGAGGCCGGTGTTGTGATTACGCGGTTGAAGAAAGCCAAGCCTTGGCTGTTTGGTGGAGCGGCTTCGTCGTCGGCGGCCGCGAATCCGCCGCGGCCGGAGCCGCCACGAATACGGAACGCTAATGAAATGAACCGTGAGGAGTGGTTGCAGGCGCGGGCGGCATTGCTGCGCCGGCGCTGAATTTGGACAGAGCAGGTTTGATTGCCGGCCATGGGATGCCCATTGGCGGTTGGTGAGTCATGTGCAGTTGAGAGGGTTGAATAGAAATGGGTATCCAGAATTTTCCGGCGGTTCTTCAGCCGATTATTCAGCAAGGGTTTTTGGAGCGCGAGTTTGAAACTTCATTGAAATCGCGCCTTGGTTACCGGCTTGTGGCGGACAGGGAAGAGTTTGCCGTGGGTATTGGTGAGACTTTGACCAAGACCCGGGCCGGGCTGAAGCCGAGTATTACGACGCCGCTTGCCGCTGCGACCAATACGAATCTTGATAATGGACTGACGCCTGGTAATTGGGGCGTGGAGCAATATACGATTTCGCTGAATTTTTAT
>JAKBCX010000395.1 GCA_021807465.1 Pseudomonadota bacterium
ACGTGAACAACGTGGCCATGGCGGCCGGCATCGCCGCCTTGGCCGAGCCGGGCTGGCTGGAAAATGGCCGCGCCCACAACACCCAGGCCAAGCGCCGCCTGAGTGAGCGTTTGACCCAGGCCGGGCTGAATGTGCGCCCCTCGGAAGCCAATTTCATCCTGGTGGATTTCGCGCAGGAGGACCGCGCCATCGCGGCGGATGCGTTTTTGCGGTCGAAAGGCATCATCGTACGGCGCGTGAAATCCTACGGCCTGCCGCAGTTTTTGCGAATCACCATCGGCACGGATGACGAATGCAGCCGCGTGGCCGAGGCGCTGACGGAATTTGCCCATGGCTGAGCCATTATTCCAGCGGCTGGTGATTATCGGCATTGGCCATATCGGCTCCTCCATCGCCCGTGCCTTGGCGGCGCATCCGGGCCTGGTGGGCAGGCTGGTAATTGCCGATACCACCCCGGCACATTTGAAGCGCGCTGAGGAGCTGGGGCTGGGGGCGGAATATTTTGCCGACCCCAGCGAGGCGGTGAAGGGCGCGGATGGTGTGATTCTCTGCACGCCGGTCGGCAGCTTCGCCGCCATTGCCGAGGCCATCGCGCCGCATCTTCAGCCCGGCTGTATCCTCTCCGATGTGGGCTCCACCAAGCAATCGGTCATCCGCGATGTCTCGCCCTTCGTGCCGGAGGGTGTGCATTTCATCCCCGCCCACCCGCTGGCGGGCACGGAATTTTCCGGGCCGGATGCCGGGCTGGCTGATTTGTTCCAGGGCCGCTGGTGCCTGATCGTTCCGCCCGAGGGCGCGGATGCGGCGGCGGTGGAGAAAATCGAGGCGTTCTGGGCGGGGTTGGGCGCGCGAACGGCGAAGATGACGGCGGCTCATCACGACCGCGTCATCGCCATTGTCTCGCACCTTCCGCATCTCATTGCCTTCACAATTTGCGGCACGGCGGATGATCTGGCGGACGAGACGCGCGACGAGGTGCTGCAATTCGCCGCCTCGGGCTTCCGCGATTTCACCCGCATCGCCGCATCGGACCCGATTATGTGGCGCGATATTTTCATCAACAACAAGGACGCGCTGCTGGAAATGTTCGCGCGCTTCTCGGAAGACGCGCAGAGCATGGCGCGCGCCGTGCGCTGGGGCGATACGGCCTATATTGAAGACAAGATCAACCGGAGCCGGAAAATCCGCAAGAGCCTGATCGACATCAAGCAGGCCTGAAGGAAGGAGTGAATATGCAGAGCTTGGCGGTGATCATCGCGGCGGGGCTGGGCACGCGGATGAAATCATCCCTGCCGAAAGCCGCGCATAAAATCGCGGGGCGCGAGATGCTGCTGCACCTCATCCGCGCGGCCGAGACTGTGTTCGACCGTATTGTGGTGGTGCTGGGGCCGGATATGCCAATGCTGGAGCGTCTGGTGGCGCCGCATGAGGTGGTGGTGCAGCAAGACCGGCTGGGCACGGCCCATGCCGCGCGCATGGCGGAAGCAAAATTCGGCGAAGGGCCGGTGGCTGTGTTCTATGCCGACAACCCGCTTGTGACCACGGAGACGATGCAGGCGCTGAAAACCCGGCTGGCCGAGGGCGATGCCGGGCTGGTGCTGCTGGGCATGACGCCGCCGGAGCCGGGCAAATATGGCAGGCTGGTGCAGGAGGATGGGTTTGTTTCGCGCATTGTGGAATATGCCGACGCCAAGCCGGAAGAACTAGCCATCGGCTTTTGCAACGCGGGCGGGATGATCGCGCTGGGCACCGATATGCGCGGCTGGCTGGCCGATGTGAACAACGACAACGCCAAGGGCGAATATTATCTTACCGATATCGTCGCCATCGCGCGTAATGCGGGCATGAAGGTGGCGGCACTCGATGCGCCTTACGAGGAGTGCCTGGGTGTAAATTCCCGCGCTGAGCTGGCGCAGGCTGAGGCCATTTTCCAGGCGCGCGCCCGCGCGGCGGCGCTGGCGGCCGGTGTGGGGATGCAGGCGCCGGAAACGGTGTTTTTCGCCGCTGATACCGTGCTGGGCGAAGATGTGAGCATCGGCCCCTATGTGGTGTTCGGCCCGGGCGTGGCCGTGGAAGCGGGCGCCGAGATCAAGGCGTTCTCGCATCTGGAAGGCTGCGTGGTGCGAGCGGATGCCGTTATCGGCCCCTATGCGCGGTTGCGGCCGGGCGCGGATGTGGGCGCGGGCGCGCATGTCGGCAATTTTGTCGAGCTGAAGGCCGCGCGTCTTGGCGCCGGGGCCAAGGCGAACCACCTGAGCTATATTGGCGATGCCGAGATCGGCGCTGGCAGTAATATCGGCGCGGGGACCATTACCTGCAATTACGACGGCAAGAACAAGCACCGCACGAAGATTGGCGACAAGGCCTTCATCGGCTCCAACACCGCTTTGGTTGCGCCGGTGAGCGTGGGCGATGGCGCGATGGTGGCGGCTGGCTCGGTGGTTACTGAAAACGTGCCCGATGGCGCGCTGGCGCTGGGGCGCGCGCGGCAGGTAAACAAGGAACGCAAATAGCCAGCATTTTA
>JAKBCX010000396.1 GCA_021807465.1 Pseudomonadota bacterium
GGGTACGCTATTAACGTACACACGCTTTCCAAGCGTGCGCCTTAAGCCGCTCGGCCATCTCTCCAGCGCCGCCCCTCTCTAGCCAAAGCGGCGGCCCATAACAAGAGCACACCCGGATATTGCCAGAAATATGGTCTCTGGCTGGGGCGCAAAGCCGTAATCCGTCGAGCGATCACGGAAATTTGTGCGTACACTGCATTGCCCCCATGGCGGCGCCGGCACTAACAATTAACATATTGTTACATCCGGCATATGCCAGGGAGAGACTCATAATGTCCATGGACTTACGCAAGACGGCGCGGCGCTTCACGGCGCATAAGCGCGCGGTAACGTCCATTGAATATGCGCTGCTCGCATCACTGATCGCGGTCGTCATCATCGGCGCGGTTACCACGCTGGGCGGCAATATTGGCGCCACGTTCAACAGCGTGTCATCCGAGCTTCCCAGCGGATCGGGCAATACTTCTACCACCCCGCCGAATACGTGCGGCGGAGGCCGCCCATGCGGTTAAGATAACCAACACCAAAAACCGGAAAAAGCTAGTACTATATTCCTTGAGATTGCCCCCGGGCCAGCACGGCACCCACGCACATCCGGGCCGCACCCGGCCTCAAGCATCCATCTTCAACGCGGCCAGGAAGGCGCTCTGCGGTATCTCCACCTTGCCGAACTGGCGCATGCGCTTCTTGCCCTCTTTCTGCTTCTCCAGCAGCTTGCGCTTACGGCTAATATCACCGCCATAGCACTTGGCCGTCACATCCTTAGAGAGCGCGGAGATGGTCTCGCGTGCAACCACCCGCCCGCCAATGGCCGCCTGGATGGCGATCTTGAAGAGCTGCTTGGGGATCAAATCCTTCAACTTCCCGCAAATCGCCCGCCCGCGCGTCTCCGCCTGGCTGCGGTGCGCAATGAAGGACAGCGCGTCCACCGGCTCCTGGTTCACCAGAATGGAAATCTTCACCAGGTCGGCCTCAGCGTAGTCCTCCAACTGGTAGTCAAAGCTGGCATAGCCACGGCTCACCGATTTCAGCCGGTCGTAAAAATCGAACACCACCTCGTTCAGCGGTAGCCGGTACACGGCCATGGCGCGGTTGCCCACATAGGTCAGGTCCACCTGCTGCCCGCGCCGCTCAGAGCACAGCGTGAGGATGGAACCCAGATAATCATCCGGTACCATGATGGTGGCCTTAATCCACGGCTCCTCGATATGGTCGATGATCGAGCCATCCGGCATGTCCGCCGGGTTGTGCAGCTCCTCCATCCCCCCGTTGGTCTTAAAAATATGGTAAACCACCGAGGGCGCGGTCGCGATCAGGTTCAGGTCAAACTCGCGGCTCAGCCGCTCCTGGATAATCTCCAGATGCAGCAGCCCGAGGAAACCGCAGCGGAACCCAAACCCAAGCGCGGCGGAACTCTCCGCCTCGTAATGGAAGCTGGCATCGTTCAGCCGCAGCTTGGCCAGACTCTCGCGCAGCTTCTCAAAATCATCGGCATCCACGGGGAACAGCCCGCACCACACCACGGGCACCGAGGGCTTGAAGCCCGGCAGCGGCTCGGCCGCCGGGCGGCGGTCATCGGTAATGGTGTCGCCCACGTTGCAATCGGCCACGGTTTTAATGGCGGCGGTAATATACCCCATCTCGCCCGGCCCAAGCTGCTCCACGGCGCGCATCTTGGGCGTGAACACTCCAAGCTGCTCAACCGGATGCACCGCCCCGGTGGACATCATGCGTATCTTCTGCCCGCGCTTCAGCACGCCATTCTTCACGCGCACCAGAATCACCACGCCCAGATACTGGTCGTACCAGCTATCCACCAGCAGCGCCTGCAGCTCGGCGCTTTCATCGCCCTTGGGCGGCGGCAGGCGCGTCACCAACGCCTCCAGCACACCTTCGATGTTCACCCCCGTCTTGGCGGAAATCTCCACCGCGTCCGAGGCATCAATCCCGATCACATCCTCAATCTGCTGCTTCACCCGGGGCACATCGGCGGCCGGCAGGTCAATCTTGTTCAACACCGGCACAATCTCGTGGTGGGCGTCTATGGCCTGGTACACATTGGCCAGGGTCTGCGCCTCCACACCCTGGCTGGCATCCACCACCAGCAGCGAGCCTTCGCACGCGGCCAAGCTGCGGCTCACCTCATAGGCAAAATCCACATGGCCGGGCGTGTCCATCAGGTTGAGAATATAGGTTTTCCCGTCCGCCGCCGGGTATTGCAGCCGCACCGTCTGCGCCTTGATGGTAATACCGCGCTCCTTCTCGATATCCATATTATCGAGCACCTGCTCGGTCATCTCGCGCGCGGTCAGCCCCCCGCAATGCTGGATCAGCCTGTCAGCCAGGGTGGATTTGCCATGATCGATATGCGCGATGATGGAGAAATTGCGGATGAGTTCGAGAGGTGTGCCGGTCATGGCGGGTGCTTTACGCGAAAATGAGGGGCGGCGTCGATAAGGGTTTTGCAAAGCGGGTTTGACAGGCGCAGGCAGACTGGGCTGGTCTGGCTGGGCTG
>JAKBCX010000397.1 GCA_021807465.1 Pseudomonadota bacterium
ATAGGCTTCATGCGTCAGCGCCTCGCCCGGCGCCAGCGCGCCGCGTTGCAAAAAATCGCGCCCTTCTATGCCCACCCAGTTGGCGTTGCTGTAATGCGCGTTCACGCTTATGCCCACGCCATGTTCCGCCGGGTTTTCACCCGCCAGGCGCAGCCTGTGCGGGCCGCCATCGCGCCGCACGCCGTTAAGGTAGAGCAGCGCGTGCCCGCCTATGCCGCTTTGCAAAGGCACGCCAATGCCAGGTTTCTTGCGCAGCTCCGAGAGCGCGCGGAACTCGGCATAATAGGGGTAGAATGCCGTGTATTCCGTGCCGGCGGCATGGTTTTTGCCCATCTCTCCCCGTCCTGCGTGAATCGTGGCGGCCACTATAGCATTGCTTCTTCAGCCGTCCAGCAGCGCCAGCATTTGCTGCCACAGGGCGCGCCAGCTTGGCCAGTCATGCCCGCCCTGCACGGCGGCCACACGCGTTTGCGGCAGGCAGGCAGCGAGCATTTCATGCGAAGCCGCAAAACGGTCTTGCGCGGCGTAGCCCAGGTAAAGCGCAGGCTGGTATGTGCCGGAGGCCAGATGCGCTTGCAGCCACACAAGGAGGTTTTGTTCCGGGTCCGTGGCGCGGCTACTCCCGGCGCGCCATGGCATAATGCCCCCGGCACGCGCCAGTTCCGCGACCGTGCCCTTAGTGCCGAGGAACGGCGCGATGAGGAAGATATTTTCCATATGTTGCTGATGTGACCTAGCATAAAGCAAAGCCCCCATGCCGCCGAGCGAGATGCCCAGCAGCCAGATGCGCTTAATGCCGCGCGCCAAGGCGGGTGCCACCACATGCTCATGCAACGCATCGGTCACACCATCTTCCAGATACAGCGCAATATCCGGCTCGGCGGCAATAATCTCCACGCTACGCCGCGCCTGCATGGCGGCCACCATGCCCCGGGCCGCGAAATCCTCCGCCGTAATGCCTGCGCCGGGCAGCATGATAAGCAGCGTATCCGCCCCCGTGCTTGGGTAGTGCAGGGTTTTTATCATGCGCCCCGCCTTGTGCTGAGCAAGGCGCTGCACAGCAGAACCAGGAAGGTGCCAATGGCGACGGTACGGCCAATATCGTGCAGCACAGGGATGCGCGAGAAGGAGAGCAGTCCGTAGGCCGCCACGGTGCAAAGATTTGCCAGCACAATAGCGGCGGCGGCGCGCGGCCATTCCGCCGTGCCGGGGCGGATGGCGGCGAAGAACAAGCAGTAATTGGAGCCAATGGCGATGATAAGCAAAAACCCCGCCACCATGAAGATGGAGAGCTTGGCGCCCCCCAGCGTAAGCAGCGCGGCGGTAAGCAGCACGGCCACCGCCAGCGGCGCCGCCACGGCCAGCACAACCCGCCAGGCGCGCAGGCTAAAACAAAGCAGCAGCAGAATGGCCAGACTGCCTGCAACCGCCAAAGTCACCGCCTGGGCCTGGAAGTTGTGCAGCAAGCCAGCGGAGGCGGTGTCGAGGTCGGTAAATTGCGCGCCTGTGGCGGCAAGGGCGTGGGCAATAGCGGCGGGATCACGCACACCGGAGAGCGGGGCCATGACCATCCATCCCTGCCCCGCCGGGGTGAGCAGCGAGGAGAATTGCAGCGCCAGCGCCGGGGGCAGGCTGGCCTGGGTGAGCATCGGCGCCGCACGGGCCACGGAAACAGCGGTGAAGAAAGGCTGAAAAGCCTGGATGTTGAACGGCAGCCCCGTGGCGGCCTGGGCAAAACGCGCACGTAGCGTGGTGTCGTCCGGCAAGGATTGCTGGCGCGCACGCTGGGTTTGGGCGCTTGGCAAAATGGCGCTGGGCAGGCTGTAGCCGCCCAGCTTGCCCGCTGCCACCAAACCATCCAGCACCGGCGCCACGGCTTGGCTGCGCTGCAAGCCCTGTTGCACGCTGGCCGCCGGGATGAGCGCGAAATAACGCTGGCCATGCAGGCCAAGTCCGGCGCGCAAACTGGCATCCAGCCGCTGCTGCGCGGCAGGTATGGGGCTTAGGTCGAGCAGGTTGGAATCCCACATGCCGCCACGGTGCAAGGCCAGCGCGGCGATGGCGGCAAGGACCGCCAGCCCAAGCGCAGCACGCCCCGCGCGCTTATGGCGCTGCAAGGCGGAAACGGGCCGGGCCAATGGCGCGGCGCCCGCGGCAAAAAAACGCCCTGGCATGAGCAGCGGCAGCACAAAGCGCGTGGTGGCCGCAGCCCCCGCCAGCCCGGCAATGGAAAACAGGCCGAGCTGCGCGAAGCCGGTGAAGCTGGAGAACAGCATGGCGCAGAACCCGGCCACGGAGGTAAGCGCCCCCAGCCGCAGCGTGGGCCAGATGCGCGCGAGCGCCGAGGCCGGGGCCTCGCCCTGCTTTGCCTGGGTGAAGAGATAAACGGCATAATCCAGCGATTCACCGATAAGCGTGACGCCAAACCCCAGCGTTATGCCATGCACGAAGCCGAATGCCAGAGACACGGCGGCAATGGCCGCCAGCGCGCCGGTAAGAATCGGCAGC
>JAKBCX010000398.1 GCA_021807465.1 Pseudomonadota bacterium
ATTGCCCCACGGCTCGGTCTGCGGCACGGTTTGCGGCAGCGATTGCTGCACATGCTGCTGCGCCTGGGCATCGGCGAAATTATGCAGCGCGCCCAGCAAATTCGTCACCTGATTCTGCTCCGCCTGCATGGCCAGCGCGATGCTCTTCAGGTCCAACAGCCATTCCCTGGCATTCTGGTCGCCCGCCTGCGCCGCCGCCTGCAGCTTCTGGGCCAGGTTCTGCAACTCGCCCACAGTCTGCTGGGCCTGGGATTGTAGCTGGTTATACTGGTTGTCGATCGTTTGGATGTCCATATGACCCTCCTTTGCGAGGGCCATATAGCACGGAATCAGGACGTTACCCGAATCTCCGGGTAAATTACTGCAACAGGGCGTTCAGGCCTTGCCCGCCCGGTAGGCCCGGCAGGCCTCGCCAAAGGCGTTGAACAGGCGCTTGCGGTCGGCATAGCTGGAGACTTCCCATTCCGGATGCCATTGCACGGCGATGTTGAAGCCCGGCGCATCTTTCACGCGCACGGCCTCGATGGTGCCATCCGGCGCCACCCCTTCCACCACCAGGCCGGGGGCGAGACGATCCAGCGCCTGGCCGTGCAGCGAGTTCACGGCGATGGTCTCGGCGCCGATGATCCGGGCCAGCTCGCCGGAGAGCGTGACATCGTGCTTGATGGCGAAACGCTGCTCGCCCTCGCCGCCGCGATGGTCCATGCGGCCGGGGATTTTGTGGACTTCCTGAGACAGCGTGCCGCCCAGCGCCACGTTAAGCTCCTGCATGCCGCGGCAGATGCACAGAATGGGCATGCCGCGCTCCAGGGCCGCGCGGATGAGCGGAATGGTGGTGGCGTCGCGCTCCGGGTCGTGGTCGTCAGGCGTGGCGTCGAAATCGGCCCCGTAGCGCGTGGGCGCCACGTTGGAGGGCGAGCCGTTGAACATGATGCCATCCACACGGTCGAGCAGCGGCAGCATGGCCTCGCCCTCGGGCGGGATGAGCACGGGCATGGCGCCGGCTTCGGCGATGAGGGCCGCGCCATAGCGCGCCGGGGTGGCGTGCTGGACATAGCCCGAGATGAACTTGGTGCAGGCCGGGATACCGATAAGGGTGGACAAGGACATGGATTAACTACTCCGCGGGAGACAAAACCAAAGAGGGACGGGCGCGCGCCGAACCGAACGCCGCCAAGGCACAGGCGAGCATGACAAGGGCCATGGGCAAAGCCGTGCGGTTGGCCAGCACGCCCACCAGCAGCCCGGCCAGGGCGCCGCCGCCATATTGCAGCGTGCCGAACAAAGCCGAGGCACTGCCAGCATGGGCCTGGTGGCGCGACAGGGCGCCGACCATGGAGCATGGGGTGAGCAGGCCGAATCCAACCTCGCAAAGCAGCAAACAGCCAGCGATGGGCAGCGCGCCCATGGGGTGCAGGGCCAAAAGCGTGAGCAGCAGGCAGGCGCTGAGCAGGAACACGGCAGCGAACGAGATGACGGGGGCAATGCCATACCGGTTGACCAGCCCGGGATTAAGCTGGCTTATGGCTATATAGGCCGCCGAATTAAGACCGAACAGCAGCGCATAGCCCGCCGAATGCCAGCCATACATATTGATGAAGATTTGCGGCGAGCCGGCGAGGTAGGCGAATAGGCAGGCAGCGTTGAAACTGCCCACACCGGCATGGGTGACGAAGGCGCGCTCGCGCAATATGCCCACATAACGCACCAGCACGCCCACCGTACCAATCCGGGTGCGGCGCTCCAGCGGCAGGGTGTCAGGCAGATAGCGCCAAGCCAGGACGATGGCCGCGGCTCCGTACAAGGCACAAATGCCGAAGATCATGCGCCAGGACGCAAAGCTGATGACAAAGGCGCCGAGCATCGGCGCGGTGATGGGCGCCACGCCCATGACCAGCATGAGGCGCGACATGAGCCGGGCCGCTTCTGGGCCATCTGCCAAATCCCGCACCATGGCACGGGGCAGAATGGTGCCAGCCGCCGCGCCCAGGGCGGAAAGGAAGCGGAAAATGATGAAGGAGCGCATATCCCAGCTGGCCAGACAGCCGAATGTGGCCAGCGTATATATAAAGAGTCCTGCCAGCAGCGGTGTGCGGCGGCCCAGCCTGTCGGACAGCGCCCCTACCGTCATCTGGCCGATGGCCAAGCCCATGAAATAGGCGGCAAGCGAGTATTGCGGGGCGGCGATATTGCCCAGGTCGCGCGCAATGGCCGGAAAGGCCGGCAGATACATATCGGTGGAGACAGGCCCGATGGCGATGAGAAACCCGAGCAGCGCAGGCAGGTTTTTGGTGACGGGGCGGGCCATAAGCCGGGTGTAGCCGGGCGCAGCGGGCCGGAGTACCCCCCGAAAATTCAAGGGTGACCCGAAAATTCGAGAACGGGCCGGGGATAGGCGGGGTTAATTATTAACGATAATTTAATATGTTGACTAACCATATAACGGACCATTCATTTTTCAACTTCGTTAATTATCAGGAAAAATCTCACATTTTTTTTTACAA
>JAKBCX010000399.1 GCA_021807465.1 Pseudomonadota bacterium
CGCGCCCGCGCCGTGCCCAGGTCCAGCCCCGCGCGCAACGCCGCCGCCGCCGGGGAGACCTTGCGCCACCCGTCCTGCGCCCCCAGGGCGAACGCCGCGCTCACCAGCGCCTGGTCGAAATCCGTATCGGTCATGGTTAGCCAGCCTCGGCCAGGCCGTTGCGGAACATCTCCGCCAGCCCGAGGTAATGCGGCACGGTTTCATCCCAGCTGGCGCGCTCGGCGCTGGTCATCACGCGCGAGAGTTTGGCGGGGCTGCCGATCCAGAGTTCCTGCGCGCCGATGCGCTTACCCGGGCCGAGCAGGCCGCGCGCGCCCAGCAGCCCAGCCTCCTCGACCACCGCGCCGTCGAGCACGGTGGCGCCCATGCCGATGAATGCGCGATTGTGCAATTTGCAGGCATGCACGATGGCGCCGTGGCCAATGGTCACATCCTCGCCAATGTCGGTGAGGTATTCGCCATGGTCAACATGGATGACCGTGCCATCCTGAATGTTGCTGCGGGCGCCGACGATGATGGGGTTGGTGTCGGCGCGCAGCACACAGTTGAACCAGATGTTGGCGCCGGGGCCAACGCGCACGTCGCCGATCAGCACGGCGGTCGGGGCGATCCAGGCGGTGGGATGAATCCGGGGAGCGACGCCGCCCAAGGCGTAGAGCAAGCCCGAGGGTTTGGGGGAAATATAGGATTCGGGCATCAGCTGTCTCCGAGCATGAGTTTGAGGTTCTGCACGGCGGCGCCGGAGGCGCCTTTGCCGAGATTGTCGAGCCGCGCGATGAGCACCGCCTGCTCGAAAGCGCCGTTGGCGCAAACGAAGATTTCAAGCTGGTTGGTATCGTTCAGGGCGTCGGGCTCCAGCGTGCCGCCGTAAATTCCGGGATGGGTGATGATATCGGGCGCGTGGTCGTAATGCTCGCGATATGCCTCGGAAATTTCATACGCGGTGGGGGTGCCTGGAAGCTGGTCCAGGAACAGCGGAATGCATACCAGCATGCCCTGCGCGAAATGCCCGACCGAGGGAACGAACAAAGGCCGGCGCGAAAGGCCGGAGAGCACCATGATCTCAGGAATGTGTTTATGCGCCAGCCCCAGGCCGTAAAGCTCAAACGCGGGGCCGTTGGTGGCCTCGTGCGAGGCGATCATCGCCTTGCCGCCACCCGAATACCCCGAGACGGCGTTGATGCTCAGATGCTGGCCGTGCGGCAGCAACCCCGCCTGGATGAGCGGGTGCAGCAGCGCGATGGCGCCGGTGGCGTAGCAGCCGGGGTTGGCGACTCTGGTGGCGGCGGCGATTTTGCCCGGCTGGGCGCCATCCAGCTCCGCAAAGCCGTATACCCAGCCAGGGGCAATGCGGTGCGCGGTGCTCGCGTCCAGGATTCGCGCGCCGGGCGGAGCCAGCGCCACCGCCTCGCGCGCCGCCTCATCGGGCAGGCAAAGTATGGTGACATCGGCCCCGGCCATGGCCTCGGCGCGGGCCTTTGGCTCCTTGCGGTGAGCCTCCTCCAAGGTGATCAGTTCTATGCCCGGCATGCCGCGCAGCCGCTGCGCGATGCCCAGACCCGTGGTGCCGGCTTGTCCGTCGATAAAAATACGTGCGCTCATAACCTTCTCTTATCATGGCGTTGCCGCTGTGCTAGGCGGGCGCGTACTAATAACAGGAAACTTTACGCATGTCAGAATCCGCTCCTCAGGCCCAGCCGCCTCTCACCCTCAACATCCAGTACACGAAGGATCTTTCCTTCGAGGTGCCGAACGCGCCCGCGATTTATACCCAGCTGCGCGCCGCCCCGGCCGTGAGCATCAACCTGGATGTGCAGGTCAAGCGCATTCAGGAGGGTCAGGACGTGTTCGAGGTCGCGTTGGCGATTCGCGCCGAGGGCAGCATTGCCCAGGCCCCCAATGGCGCCACCGAGGAGAAGCCGGTGATCGTGTTCCTCGCGGACCTGGTGTATGCTGGCGTGTTCACGCTGCATGAAATCCCGGAAAACCAGCAGGAGCCTGTGCTGCTGGTGGAATGCCCGCGCCTGCTCTTCCCCTTCGCGCGCAACATCCTGGCCGACATCACCCGCGACGGCAGCTTCCCGCCGGTGATGCTCGGGCCGATCGACTTCGTCGGGCTATGGCATTCCCGCCGCGGCCACGCCGCCGCCGCCGCGAACGCCGAGACCACGCAGACACATTAGAGTCTGATCGTTTGAGGTTGGCGCGCGCCAGCGCGGCAACCGAAAGCGTGAATCAGCCTCTTATCAAAGAGTCTGATCGTTTGAGGTTGGCGCGCGCCAGCGCGGCAACCGAAAGCGTGAATCAGCCTTTTGGCAAAGAGTTAGCGCGGGCGGGGGGCGCTCTTGCGTCAACCCAAACCTATCGCACTCTAGAAAGCTCCGGCGGACAAGCCCGAACGGCGCGCCTCACGGTGCGCCGTTTTTATTCAGGCGGCTACACGGGGATGAAAATCTTCTTCTTCACGCCAGGGCGCTTACCCCCCAGGCCATGCATGAATTCCA
>JAKBCX010000400.1 GCA_021807465.1 Pseudomonadota bacterium
CATCCGGAGCCAAGCCCGGCGTGACGCAAATCGGCCCGGTAGCGGTTGGCGAGGAAGCGGGTGAGAACTTGCCCGTTGCAAAGCAACTCCAACTCCACGGCAACCTCGGGCGCGGTCTCATCCTGCGCCCAGCCGCTCAGAACTGTGTCTGCCGTGTCGATGTTTCCGCGTAATGGGCCGTTATTTGTTTGTAGCGGAGCGATTCCGGCGCGCGCGTTGATGCGCGCCTGTAGCGTTGCGAGATAATAACCATCTTCCACACGCGGCAGGCATGGCGCCTGTGCCGCTGTGCGGGCAGGGGCTGTATGGGCATTCTGGAAGCGGTTGCGGCATCCCGTATCGAGATAGCTCTCCACGGGCGTGTTTTCGGCAAAAATAACCGCGTGGTTTTCAAGTTCGATATTGTAATAATCAACGGCCTTTACGCTTTGCGCTTGCGTGATGGAAACGCCATTGATGAAACGCCATGCATGGACCAGCACGCCGCCTTCGCACAAGGAATGGTCGGGCGAAATGTAGAGATCGCGCGATGGCACATTGCGCGCAAAAGCATGGCGGCGGATTTTTACCGGCAGGGCAAGGTGGTTGCCGGTAATCATGCGCCCGTCATAGCTGCGCCGGCCGATCCAGAGTATGGGCTGAAACCCGTGCGTTGCGGTTTTCACTAGGTCGCCGGCTTGCAGTTTTTCCACCGGTACATTGCCGCGCGCCGTGGCGATTCGCGTGCCGGCGCAGAAGCACGGGGCAGGGACCAGGTCGATCACGCTGTTGCCCGCGCTGCTTGTAACGGTTGGGATGTAGGCTAAAAAATTTCCAGTGAGATCGAGCGTTTCGCTGGTAACGCCGTTGGAGATAATGAACCCGGTGCCGTTGACGAAGGTGCCCGAGGTTGCGGAGAAACCATCGAGCACGATTGTATCGTGCTGCCCGAAGCCGTTAATGGTCTGGCCGCTGGTTAGCTGCTGGGCGGTGCCTTCCAAAGTCCATGTGGTAGAGGCTCCGAATGAAATATGCGAAAAGCCGCTGAAGCTGCCAGCTATGTCGAGGCTGCCCGCGCCCGTATTCGCCAGGTTCAGTTCGCCTTGGCCGCTATCATCCTGCACCAAGCCGATGAATTTGGCGCCCGCATCTACGGTAAGTGTGAGGCCCAGGCTGGTGTTTGTGTTGAGGATGGCATTATGGCCGCCATCGATGATGCCGGAGTTTGTTACGGCCCCGCCATCGCGCAGGCTAATGGCGCGGTTGCTGCTGTAAAGACTGCCGGAGTTAAAAATCTGCTCCTGGCCCTTTGCCTTTATGCCGTACACAAGGGCGTTAATCGTGCCTGCATTGTTGATAATGCCGCCCGAGGCATACATGGCCTCGCGGCTGCTGGTGATTTCTCCGGTGTTGAGGAATACGCCGCTGTTGCCGATGGCAATGACAGCGGCGCTTTGCCCTTCGATTGTACCGCTATTCACGACGCTGCTGTTTTGTATTTGCAGGCCGTATAAGCCGGATATGGTACCTTTATTGTTGAGTGTTGCTCCATTCAGATACATGCCGATCTGCTGGAAGCCGCTTGTGAAGTTTGCCTGCTGGATGGTGCCGCTATTCAACACATATCCGCCGGACAGCGCGTATAGCCCAATATTGCCGCCCTGGACCAAGCCTGTATTGATGACATCGCCAGCGCTGTAGAGTTCGATGCCAACCTGGCCGCCAGTGATTGTGCTGTTATTCGCAACCGTATCGCTTGTTTCGCCAAGGGCGGCTGTTGTGCTGCTGCTTATATCGCCAAAATTGGTAAGCGTACTATCCAGGTACAGAAATACCTCACCGCCGATCTTCCCAAAATTTGATACATTGTCGTTGAAGCCGCTGGCTGCGATGGCCGTTGGCGAATCCTCGACGGCACCATTTTGGCTGATGGTCAGGCTGGCCGCATAATTGCCTGTGCCGGGTGTTACGAGCGTGGTGATTGTGCCTGTAATGGTGCTAATCAAGACAGATAACCTCTGTAAGCCGCTGTTTTCATCTGGGCAGGAAAGCACAAGCAGGTTTCCGCACACCGCTGTTCGCAGCGCCTGATGGCCAATAAGTATGATCGTGCCCAGAGCGACCGTACTGTGTATAAAACGTGATCTGGAAAGGTTGAGATACTTCCCAGAAAATAGCTGCGGAGCTTCCGCCCCTCACGCCGAATCTAATAGACGCTTTTCATGTGCGGTATTATTCGCAAATTTGGCTTTGTGGTGGTTACCCATAGAAAATACGCTCTAAGAAGAATCATCTCACGAGGTGACGCTCCTTCAAGTCTAACAAAACTTTGAGTTGAAAAATAGATCAACCATATTGTTTGTCAACGTACTATTTAACGTCAGATAGATTAAATATTTTTTTTGTTAGTCGATCTTGTGGTGGATCAGCTCCAGCGCGCGGGCAAAGGCCGCGTCCGCATCCATGCCGGTCGTGTCGATCAGCTCCGCGTCCATGGCCATCATTAACGGCGCGGCGGCGCG
>JAKBCX010000020.1 GCA_021807465.1 Pseudomonadota bacterium
GGCGCCGAGGCAAGGCGGATTTCAATTCACAGGCCCGAGGATTTCGCGCCCATGCGCGCGGCTGGGCGTTTGGCCGCTGAAACACTGGACATGATCGGCGAGCATGTCGTCCCCGGTGTGTCCACCGGCAAGCTCAACCAGATCTGCCATGATTTCATCCTCGCCCATGGCGCCACACCTTCGCCGCTTAATTACCGTGGTTTTCCCAAATCCATTTGCACCTCCATCAACCATGTGGTGTGCCACGGCATACCGGGCGATAAAACTTTGGGTACGGGTGACATCATCAATATCGATGTCACCGTTACGCTCGATGGCTGGTTTGGCGATTCCAGCCGCATGTATGTGGCGGGTGAACCGAGCACCAAGGCCAAGCGGCTTATCGAGGTAACTTACGAGGCCCTGATGCGCGGCATTGCGCAGGTGAAGCCCGGTAACACGTTCGGCGATATTGGCTATGCCATCCAATCCTATGTCGAATCCCAGCGGCTTTCGGTGGTCCGCGATTTTTGCGGCCATGGCATTGGCCGCAAATTCCACGAGCCGCCCAACGTGCTGCATTTCGGCCGCCGCGGCGAAGGCGCGGTTATCAAGCCAGGCATGTTCTTTACCATCGAGCCAATGGTGAATGCCGGGCGGCCAGAGGTGAAAATTCTCGATGATGGCTGGACAGCGGTAACGCGGGACCGTTCCCTCTCCGCGCAGTTCGAGCATATGCTGGGCGTGACGGAAACCGGGGTGGAGATTTTCACCCTCTCCCCCAAGGGTTTCACCCAGCCACCTTACATATAAAAAAGCGGAAGGGGCTTATTGCCTCTTCCGCTTAAGTTTCAGTCCTGGAAGCGCAGGGGCTAAGCCCCTGCTTCATCAAGCCCCAGGGTCAATCCATCCCACATTTCCATCAGCACGGCGGTACACCACGTTAAGCTGGCTGGTCTTGGCGTTGCGGAACATCAGCACGGGCTGGAAGGCAAGGTCCATGCGCATCACGGCGTCACGCACGCTCAACGTCTCTATCGCGGCGGCGGATTCAGCTACCACAATGCCGTGCAGCGCCTCGCCGTTCATTACCTGCGCGGCCTCCGCGTCGTGTTCGGCCTCGGGTTCTGGGCGCAGCACATATTGGCGCCCATTCTCGGGCTTGGCGCGGTTGGCCGCGTCGCGCTGGTGCGCGGACACGCGGCGGCGGTAGCGGCGCAAGCGGGTGGCAATATGTTCTGCCGCATCGTCGAAGGCGGCATGCGCATCGGCTGCCTCGCCCTCGCCACGCACGGTAATGCCACGCCCGGCATGCAGGTTTATATCGCAGGTAAAAAAGCTGCGCGCCTTGCTGAACGTCACCTGCGCTTCGAGCGCCTGATCGAAATATTTGTGGGTGATAGTGTCCAGATGCTTGCCGACATGTACGCGCAGCGCGTCGGACAGTTCCACTTGTTTGCCAGAGACCGTTAGTTGCATGGTCTTCTCCCGACTAATAAGGCTCGATTATACGACGGACTTAAACTCAAACTCCTAAGCCCGCCTTTACGCGGGAAGTTTATCCCGCTTGCGCTGCGCCGAGCCTGGAATACGCAGCGCTTCACGGTATTTGGCCACGGTTCTACGTGCTATGTCTATGCCTTCTTTTTGCAATAGAGATGCGACGGCATCATCTGACAATATATTCTTTGGACTTTCAGCGGCAATAATCTGCCCCACCCTATGGCGCACCATTTCAGCCGAATGAGTCTCCCCATTCGCACCGGCCAGCGCGGTGGTGAAGAAGAATTTCAGCTCAAAAATCCCGCGCGGCGTGGCTATGGATTTGTTCGAGGTCACGCGGCTGATTGTGCTTTCATGCAGCTCAACCTCCACGGCCACATCGCGCAGGGTAAGGGGGCGCAGATGCGAAATACCGTGCCGGAAAAACCCGTCCTGGCGCCGCACAATCTCGGCCGAGACCCGCAGAATGGTCTGCGCGCGCGACTCCAGCGCCTTTACCAGCCACGTCGCGCTTTGCATCTGCTCAGACAGGAAACTCTTGGTGTCGCGCGAGGCCGAGGCCAGCAGCTTACCATGAAAACCACGCCGTATCAGTAGCCTGGGCATGGTCTCGGGGTTAATCTCCAGCAGCCAATCGCTGCCGCCATCCTCCGTTACCGGCGCCGGGCGCATCAGTACGTCTGGTATAAGCGGGCGCAGCGGCTCAGAATCGAAGCACAGCCCGGGCTTGGGGTCCAGGCGGCGGATTTCCGCAACCATGTCCGCCATATCGGCCGCATCCACCCCACAAATTTCCTGCAACCGGCGCAGCTCCCGCCGCCCGAGCAGCTCCAGATGGTCCAGAAGCGCCTGCATGGCCGGGTCCAGCCGGTTAAGCTCAGCCAATTGGGCGGCCAGGCATTCGGCCAGGCTGGTGGCAAACAGGCCGGGGGGGTCAAAGCGCATCATCTTGGCCCGCACCGCTTCCAGCAAGGGCAATTCCACGCCCAGCGCGGCGGCAAGGGCCTCGGGCGTTTCCGAGAGCCGCCCCGCCGGGTCAAGCACCGCAATCAGCGCCGCCGCAATCAGCAGTTCTTCGCGCCTGGGGAAGGCGAGCCTGGCCTGCTGCTCCAAATGTTCCCGCAAATTCGGCCGTTGCGCTTCCAGCGCGTCCAGCGGGTTCCAATCTTCGTCACTTCCGCCGCCACCGCCATAGCTTTCGCCGCCAGTGCCGGCATCGTACAGGTTTGTCGTATCCACATCCAGCGGCGCCGCATCTGCTTCCGGCATTGTGGCGCTTTCCGCCAGCGTGGCGCTATCCGCGGTTTCAACCGGGGTCGGGTCAGGCGCGGCTACGGTCTCGCTTCCATCATCGCGTTCAAGTAGCGGATTTTTAAGTAATTCTTCCTCAATAAACGCGCTGGCTTCCAGGTTGGAATATTGCAGAAGCTGAATAGCCTGCCGTAATTGCGGCGTCATTACCAGAGATTGCGACTGCCGTAAGTCGAGGCGCGGCGCGAATGACGGAGCAAAAGCCATGCCAGAACCTTAATGCGTCTCCAGGCTACGTCAAATAAAATTGGCCCGGAATATGCATAATGTGATTATGCATGATGTGGTGGGGCTGCCCGGTCTGTTCAAGCCAAATGCGCTAAAGGCTGAACTTCTCGCCCAGATACACGCGCCGCACATCCTCATGCGCCACAACTTGCTCGGGGTTGCCTTCCATCAGCACCTGGCCATCGTATAAAATATAGGCCCGGTCGATAATCTCCAGCGTCTCGCGAACATTGTGGTCGGTAATCAGCACGCCCAGGCCGCGATCCTTTAAATGCGAGACCAGATCGCGGATTTCACCCACGGCAATCGGGTCGATACCCGCCAGCGGTTCGTCCAGCAGGATGTAGTTAGGCCCCGTGGCCAGGGCGCGGGCAATTTCCACGCGCCTGCGCTCGCCGCCTGAAAGCGCGAGGGCAGGGGTGCGGCGCAGATGCGAGATGCCGAATTCCACCAGCAGGCCAGAGAGAATATCCTCGCGCTTGTCGCGGTCCGGCTCCACCATATCCAGCGCGGCCATGATGTTCTGCTCCACATTCAGCCCCCGGAACACCGAGGCCTCCTGCGGCAGATAGCCAATACCAAGCCGTGCACGGCGGTACATGGGCAGGTTGGAGATTTCCGCGCCATCCAGCGTGATGGTGCCGCTATCTGGGGCTATAAGCCCCACGATCATATAAAAGGTCGTGGTCTTGCCCGCGCCATTGGGGCCGAGCAGCCCCACGGCCTCGCCCCGGCGCACGGAGAGCGAGACATTACGCACCACGGGCCGCTTCTTGAAGCGCTTGCCCAGGCCCTGCGCGATCAGGCCGCCGCCCATCGCGTTCACTTGGCGGCCCCGCCAGTGCCGTTATTGGAGCCAGGCAGGATAACGCCGGAAACACGCTGGCCAGGGGCGGCCAGCAGCGTTGCCACGCCGGTTTTCATGTTTACCAGCGCGTCGGAGCCGGTCAGCTCGTTGGGGCCGTGGATAATATGCACATTACCCCCCAGGCGCGCCTTACCGGTGGGGGGCAGATACACGCCGGAATCGCCAGTTGCGGTGTCCGTTGGAGTGCGGATCATCACATGCCCTACCGCATCCACCTTCTCCAGGCTGCCGGTTTGGTCCATTCCCGAATCGCCCGTACCGGGCTTGGCGGGTGTGTTACTGAAATAGCCGGTAATAATATCCGCGGCGATGGAACGCCCGTCATTGGAAACAATCAGCGCATCGCCGCGCGCAATCGCTTTGCGGTCAAGCGTGTAATATTCAATCGAATCGCGTGCCGTCACCGTGTCCTGCGGCGTGGTCAGCTTCAAATGCTGGCCTGTCAGCACCAGTACTTTCTGGCCCATGCTGTAAACCGCCTTGTCGCCCCAGGCGTTTTGCGTGGCGGTATAAATATGCACATTTCCAATCGCATCCAGCTCGGTTAGCTGCCCGCCGCCTTGCTCCAGGCTTTCGGCCGGAATCGCGCTGTTACCGGCGGTGCTGGCGCCTTGGGTGTTTTTCGCATTGGGCGCCTTTTTGTAATGCGCCACCAGCTCATCTGCCGTTACCGTAACATTGCCGCGCACAGCCTTGGCATTGCCGTTTGCCGTTACGGTTTGGTTATCTTGCGACCAGGTGATGCCGCCATCGGCGGTAATATCCACAGGTTGCGGCGCCGCCCCGGGCTGGCCGCCAAGGTTAAGGTTCTGCCCGTAAGCAGGGGCGAGTGCGGCAACCGCGAGTAACGGCACCAGAAAGATGAGGCGTGTCATTGCCCCTGGGTAAGTATCAGGGTCGCGGGGCCTTTGAAAGTGACCTGAGAGCCACGGCCAGTGAGGATAAACCCATGCTGGGCATTGAGTGTGCCGAACGAGCCTTGCACTTGCGCCGGGTCGTCACTTTCCGCCGTACCGTCATGCATATTCACCACCATGGTTGGGGTGGTGAGAATAAGCCCGTCATTCCGGTACAGGGTCACGCCGCCCGCCAGCTCTAGCCGGCCGCTCTGGGGGCGGTAAACGCCTGTGGCGGATCGCAGCATCAGCCAAGCGCCCGATTTCAAGGTAATATCACCCATCGGCGCTTTCAGCGTCACATCATCAGGCCCCAACTCCACGGCGGTATCAGCGGTTATGGTGTAGGGCTGCCCCTGGGCGTCCGTGCCATGATATTTGGCACCCAGCAGGCGCGAGGCGGGCAAGGCGCTTTCGCCGGGGGCCAGATGGTAAGAAATGCGGTTGGCATCCGGCCCGGCGCCAATCTCGGGTGCCACGGCCAGCGCCACCAGCAGCAGCAACCCAGCGGCGGGCAGCAGGCGCTTGGCCCAGCCCACTTTCTGGCTGCGGCGCACAAAATCGGCGGCGCTCTCCTGGCTCTGGCGGCGCAAATCCTGGAGCACGCTATGGCGTGGCGAATGGTTCATGGCGCGGCCAACACGGATAGGGATGGGCGTGGCGGGATCATCACATGCAAATGGCCCGCAATTACGGCGGTAAAAGGGCAAACCCCTAAATGGCCGCTAAGGCCGGAATGCCGGTTAGGGCTAGTCATAAGGCAAGCTATGAGCGCCGCTACGCGCCGGGTCAATCAAAGATTGGCAACGCCGTGTAACCTGCTGAGTATTTGGGGTTTTAGTGCGAGAAGAGATCCGGCTCTTCATACCCCAGCAGATCGAGCTTGGCGCGGGTAGGGAGGAATTCATAAGCGCGCTGTGCAATCTCCAGCCGCCCCTCGCGCACCAGCAGCGCCTGCAATTTTTCCCAAATAACATGCAAATACAGCACGTCCGAGGCCGCATAGGCCAGCTGCTCCTGGGTCAGCTCGGTGGCGCCCCAATCGCTGGTCTGTTGCTGTTTGGAAATTTCCACCCCGGCAAGGTCACGGCATAATTCCTTTAGCCCATGCCGGTCTGTGTAGGTGCGCACCAGCTTGGAGGCGATTTTGGTGCAGATGACCGGGGCGGTCACAACGCCGAGTCCCTTCTCGATGGCGGCAATATCGAACCGCGCGAAATGGAACAGCTTGGTTACACCCTGATTCGTGAGCAGCGCCTTGAGGTTGGGGCAATCGGCCCCTTTGCCGCCGAGAGCTGGCGGAATAATCTGTACCAGATGCGCCGTGCCATCGCCCGCCGAGAGCTGTACCAGACATAGCCGGTCGCGGCGCGGGTCCAGCCCCATGGTCTCGGTATCCACGGCCACCACGGGGCCAAGGTCTAGTCCAGCCGGCAAGTCGTGCTTGTGAAGCTGGATCGCGCTCATGGCATACCTTTTTGTGTATTCAAGATTTGGAGAAGTTTGAAAAATGGTGCCCAGGAGAGGACTCGAACCTCCACGCCCTTGCGAGCGCTAGCACCTGAAGCTAGTGCGTCTACCAATTCCGCCACCTGGGCATTCACCATTTTCCACCCGGCTGGCCGGGCGGCACAGTGCCGAAGCACTTGTGGGAGCGGCGTTTAATGCGCTCCGCCAGCGCCGTCAACTGTGCTTGAGAGAGAAACGCGCACGCCGTACAAGCAAGGCGGAACAGTAAGGAGGCTTGCATGCTGTCAGAGCGTAAAATTGCCACGGTTTTTGGCGGCTCGGGGTTTTTGGGACGGCATGTGGTAAGGCGCCTGGCGGAGGATGGTTACATCGTCCGAATCGCGGTGCGTGACACCGAGGGCGCGAAGTTTCTCCGCCCTATGGGAGGGGTGGGGCAGATTGTGCCGCTTTACGCACCGTTGGAGCTGGAGGCGGATGTATCCCGTGCCGTGGCGGGGGCCGGGTTGGTTGTTAATCTCGTGGGAATCCTCAGTGAATCACGCAAGGGAGATTTCACACGCATCCATGCGGAAGGGGCGGGGCGCGTGGCCAGGCTTGCCGCCGCGGCCGGCGTGGCGAGGCTCATTCATGTGTCAGCCATAGGCGCCGATGCCGCCAGCCCTTCGGCCTATGGGCGCAGCAAGGCGGCAGGCGAGCAAGCCGTGCGCGCCGCATTCCCCAGCGCCGCGATTCTCCGCCCCTCCATTTTGTTCGGCGCCGAGGATGATTTTTTCAACCGCTTTGCCGCCATGGCCGTTACCCTACCCCTCATTCCGATTGTGCATGGCGCAACCAAGCTGCAGCCGGTTTATGTGGACGATGTGGCCGCCGCGGTGCTGGCCGCGCGCATGCCGGAGGCGGCCGGTAAGATTTTTGAGCTGGGCGGCGCGGCACAAAAAACCTTCCTCGAGCTAGTGGCTTTGACCCTTGCCTATACCGGGCGCCACCGCACGATTCTCGACCTGCCCGTGGGGGTGGCGCGGCTACTAGCCTGCCTGCCGGGCGTGGCGTTGACCAATGACCAGATTAACATGCTGGCGCGCGGCAATGTGGTGGCGCCGGGCGCGCAAGGGCTGGCGGCGCTGGGTATTGTGCCCACGCTGATGGAAATGGTGCTGCCCCTATACCTTGCGCGCTACCGCGCGGGCGGCAAAGGCGCCAATTCTGTATTCCAGGAGTAGTACGAAAATCGGACCTATTTTTAAGCAAGGCCACCCAGGAAACCGTTTATTTTGCACTGCAAAAAGATAAATTAGGGCATAAAAGCTGCCTTAGTTGAAAGAAAATCCTGGTATTCCGCCAAAAAACCGGATATTGAGCCAAAACCATCCAGGGAGGGCGGCGTAACAAAATTGCGCCGCCCGCTCTGTTGTCGAGGCATTATTCTTTGAGGCGAACCACATGGCCGAGCACATGCTGAAATTCATCACGCTGCCCCAGCAAACGCCAAAGAAGCGCGCGGCCACCGAGCGCCGCGCCGATTTTGCCGAGATTTACGAGGATTTCGAACCCAAGGCGGCAGAAGAGCAGGCCAGCCGCTGCAGCCAATGCGGCATCCCGTTTTGCTCGGTGAATTGCCCGCTGGGCAACAACATCCCAGACTGGTTGAAGCTGACGACCGAGGGGCGGCTGGAAGAGGCTTACGAGCTTTCCGCCGCCACCAACACCTTTCCCGAGATTTGCGGCCGCATCTGCCCTCAGGACCGGCTGTGCGAGGGTAATTGCGTGATCGAGAAAGGCTTCGAATCGGTCACGATCGGCGCTGTGGAACGCTATATTACCGATACAGCCTTTGAGAAGGGCTGGGTAAAACCCATCCGCCCCGCGCAAGAGCGGCACCAGAGCATCGGTATCATCGGCGCTGGCCCGGCAGGTTTGGCGGCGGCTGAGTGGCTGCGCTCGGAAGGCTACCAGGTGACCGTATATGACCGGCACGACCGCGTGGGCGGGCTGCTGATTTACGGTATTCCCGGCTTCAAGCTGGAGAAGGAGATTGTGCTCCGCCGCTGGAAATGGCTGGAGGATGGCGGCGTCAAATTTGTGCTGAATGCGGATATCGGCGGTAAAATTCCATTTGCTGACCTGCGCAACGCGCATGATGCCGTGCTGGTGGCCACCGGCGTCTATAAATCGCGCGAGCTGGGCGGGCCGGGTGCCGGGTTGCCGGGTATTGTGCGGGCGCTCGATTACCTCATCACCTCCAACCGCAAGGGGCTGGGCGATGCTGTGCCGGATTACGATTCCGGCCTGTATAACGCCGCTGGTAAGGATGTGGTGGTGATTGGTGGCGGCGACACAGCCATGGATTGCGTGCGCACCGCCGTGCGCCAAGGCGCGAACTCCGTCACCTGCCTGTACCGCCGCGACCGCCAGAATATGCCGGGCAGCTTGCGCGAGGTGAGCAATGCCGAGGATGAAGGCGTGACCTTCACCTGGTTGTCCGCGCCAGAAGCCTTCCTGGGCGATGACAAGGTGACGGGTGTGCGTGCCATTAAAATGCATCTCGGCCTGCCGGATGCTTCCGGCCGCCAATCGGTGGAACAGATCGAAGGTTCGTCTTTTACCGTAAAGGCCGATCTCGTCATCAAGGCGCTCGGTTTCGATCCAGAGGATTTACCCACGGCATTCAATGAGCCGGAACTGAAGCTGACCCATTGGGGTACGCTGAAAACCCACCCGCGCACGTTTGAAACCGCTCTGCCCGGCGTGTTTGCCGCGGGCGATATTGTGCGCGGCGCCTCGCTCGTCGTGTGGGCCATTCGCGACGGGCGCGATGCCGCCGCAGCCATTCATCATCAGCTGAGCCACGCCGCCCAGGCGGCTGCCGCGGAGTAACGAATATGACCCAAGAAACCGCAGCCCAATTCCTCGAATCCTGGCAGCAGAACAGAGAGATTCTACGCGATACCTATGCCCCGGCAATGGAGCACGATGCGTGCGGCGTGGGGCTGGTGGCGGCACTCGACGGCAAGAAGCGCCGCGACATCGTTCAGGCCGGAATCGATGCGCTGAAGGCGCTCTGGCACCGCGGCGCCGTGGATGCCGACGGCAAGACCGGCGATGGCGCTGGCATCCATATCGAAATCCCTCAGGATTTTTTCGCGGCGGAAGTAAGGCGCGGCGGCGACCGGCTGCGCGAGGGGCCGATTGCCGTGGGCATGGTGTTCCTGCCCAAGACCGATCTTTCCGCGCAGGAGCGCTGCCGCCAGATTGTCGAGACCGAGATCCTGAATTTCGGCTACCGCATTTATGGCTGGCGCCAGGTGCCCATCAACGTCGATTGCATCGGTGAGAAAGCCAATGCCACGCGGCCCGAGATCGAGCAGATCATGCTGTGGAACACGCGCGGGATTTCCGACGAGGATTTCGAGCGCGAGCTATACATCATCCGCCGCAAGATCGAGAAAGCGGCCATCGAGGCGCAGATTCAGGACCTCTATATCTGCTCGCTCTCCTGCCGCTCGATCATCTATAAGGGTATGTTCCTGGCCGAGAGCCTGACAGACTTCTATCCCGATCTGCTGGATGAGCGTTTCGTTTCGCGCTTCGCCATCTATCACCAGCGTTATTCCACCAATACCTTCCCCACCTGGAAGCTGGCCCAGCCTTTCCGCATGCTGGCGCATAATGGTGAAATCAACACCGTGGCCGGCAACATCAATTGGATGCAGAGCCACGAAACGCGCCTGGGCGCCGAAGGGCTGGATGAGTTCCTCGACTACGTGAAACCCGTGGTGCAGTCGGGCGGGTCCGACACCGCGGCGCTGGATAATGTGTTCGAACTGCTGGTGCGCGCCGGGCGCGATGCGCCGATGGCAAAGGCGTTGATGATTCCGCCTTCCATCGGCAACGACGCCACAATGCCCAAGGCGCATCGCGATTTGTTCCATTACTGCAACGCCGTGATGGAGCCGTGGGACGGCCCCGCGGCTGTCGCCGCCACGGATGGGCGGTTTGTCATCGCAGGCCTGGACCGCAACGGGCTGCGCCCGCTGCGCTATGCCATCATGAAGAACAAGACGCTCATCGTCGGTTCCGAAGCTGGCATGGTGAAGCACGATGAGGAAGATTTTCTCGAGAAGGGCGCGGTCGGCCCAGGCCAGACCATTGCGGTCGATCTCGATGAAGCCAAATTCTATCACGATACCGAACTGAAAGACATGCTGGCCTCGCGCCAGGATTATTCCGCCTGGGTCAAGCGTATCACCGTCATCGACCATATCGTGAAAACCGACGCGGCGGAGCCGGTGCGGCTGGATACAGAAGCTCTGCGCCGCCGCCAGCTCGCCGTGGGCTTCACGCTGGAAGATATGGAGCTGATCCTGCACCCGATGGTGGAAACCGCGCAGGAGGCCACTGGCTCGATGGGCGATGACGCGCCGCTTGCCGTGCTCTCCGGCAAATATCGCGGTCTGCACCATTATTTCCGCCAGAGCTTCTCTCAGGTGACCAACCCGGCGATCGACAGCTTGCGTGAGACGCGGGTGATGACGCTGAAGACGCGGCTCGGGAATCTCGGCAATGTGCTCGATGAAGACGAGGAACAGTGCAACCTGCTGCAGCTCGACTCACCCGTGCTCTCCACGGTGGAATTCGAGGCCATGCGCACAACCATGGGCGCTGCCGCCTGTGTTGTGGATTGCACCTTCAAGGTCGCCAACGGCGAGGGCGGTTTGCGCCGCGCCATCGAGCGTATTCGCCGCGAGGCCGAGGAAGGTGTGCGCGCGGGCTGCACGCACGTTATCCTCACCGACGAGGC
>JAKBCX010000021.1 GCA_021807465.1 Pseudomonadota bacterium
GCGGTAGAAAACCCTTGTGCGCGGGCAATGCCGGTTAATGTTTCCTCCAGGCGCTCTTTGGTTTTGGCCAGCTTGCTGCGCATGAAATGGCGGCCGAAATCGGGGCTGTGCGTATATTCCGCCAGCATAAGTCGCATCAGCGCGATTTGTGCCGGGTCGAGCAGGAAGCGCCCGAGCGTGACGAGATGGGCGGTGAGCGTATCTGCCACGCTCCAATGCGGCTCGGGTGTGGGGAGGGTAATCTTCTCCTGATGGTCGGCGAGGATGGAGAAGAACAGGTCGATTTTCGACCCGGCCACGGCGTATATGGTTTTTTTTGACATGCCGGCGGCCTTGGCGATGTCGTTCATCGTTGCAAGGTGGTAGCCTTTTTCAAGAAAGACCGACTCCGCGGCTTCCAGCAGCGCGGCCAAGCGTTCTTTTGGCATAATGCACGGCTCTGCCGTACGCGAAGCTTTGCATATCCGTCCTAACATGCAAGCATTATCCTGCATAAGATGGAAACCTGCAAGTTTTCGTTAAGGTTGGTGCATTTTGATGCGCGCTTGACCTGAATGAGAAAGGCCATTAGCTGGAAGACATGAAACCAGCGGGTTTCCGTATTTTGTGTGGATTGGGTCTTGGGCTTGGGCAGCTGATGATGCTGCAGGGCTGCGAGGTGGGGCCTGATTACCATACGCCAGGAGCGCCCGCAGCAAAGCTGAGCATGCCGCAGCAGAATGGCGCGGGGGCGCAGAATTTCATTCAGGGCGCGGATGTGGAAGGCGATTGGTGGCATCTGTTCCAGAGCAAGGCGCTGGACGGCATGGTGCGCACCGGCCTAGCCAATAGCCCGAATTTGGCGGCGGCGCAGGCCAGCCTGGTGGAGGCGGAGGAAAATCTGCGGGCCGCGGGCGGCATGCTGCTGCCGAGTGTGGCGTTTTCCGCTCAGGCAGAGCGGCAGCAGCCTTCCGATGCCGGTCTGGCGTCGTTTGGGTCCAGCACGGGTACGCGGGCCATTCCGCCCTACACGCTTTATACCAGCTCGCTCACCGTTTCCTACGCGCTGGACCTTTGGGGTGAGGCACGGCGCGATGTGGAAGGGAAGGCGGCGCAGACCGAGTATCAGCGCGATGAGCTGGAGGCCGCATACCTTACCCTTACGGGCAATATTGTAACCGGGGCCGTGCAGGTGGCTTCGCTGCGCGGGCAGATTGAGGCGACAAATAAGGTTATTGCCGATGATGCGCAGATGCTGAAGATTTTGCAGGCGCAGCAAGCGGTTGGCGGGGCCTCTGGCGCGCAGGTGCTGCAGCAGCAGGCGCAGCTGGCCCAGGCCCAGGCCACGCTGCCGCCGCTGCAGCAGGCTTTGGCCCAGGCGCAGAATCAGCTTGTGGCCTATGAAGGCGGGCTGCCAGGCGGTGCGGCACCGCCGGCGATAACCCTGGACGATTTGGCTTTGCCGCAAAACGTGCCGGTGAGCCTGCCTTCTAATATCGTGGCGCAGCGGCCCGATATCCGTGCCGCTGCGGCGCAGCTGCATGTGGCTTCGGCCAATGTGGGGGTGGCAACGGCGCAATTGCTGCCGCAGATTACGCTTTCCGCCGAAATTGGGCGGTCCAGCCTTACGCCTGGCACGTTATTTACGCCCAGCACCCTGCTTTGGAATTTGGTGGCGGGGTTGAGCCAGCCAGTGTTCCAGGGGGGCACGCTGCTGGCGCAACGCAAATCGGCCATTGCCGCGCTGCATGTGGCCGGGGCGCAGTACCAGGACACGGTGGTAACGGCGTTCCAGAACGTGGCGGATGCGCTCTCGGCTTTGCAGTATGACCAGGATGAACTGAACGAGGCTATGGCGGCGAGGGAGGCGGCGGAGCAGAGCCTGCAGCTAACGCAGGCGCAGTACCGGCTTGGCGGCGAGCCGTTGACCGCAGTGCTGACGGCCCAGACCACCTACCAGCAAGCCGTGCTGGCCGAGGTGAAGGCCAAGGCGGCGCGGTTGAGCGACACGGCGGCTTTATATGTGGCACTGGGCGGCGGCTGGTGGCACCGTAACGATGTGGCGCAGTCATGCTGCGGCGTAGTTCCATGAGGAATGGTGAGATGAGCAGGGTGAGACTGGGCAGGCGTATGGTTGTCATGCTGGTGTCCGTGGGCATTTTGTTCGGGCTGGTATTCGGCTATGGCGCGGTAAAATCTTATTTCATAGCGAAGTTTTTGAAGGGGTACGCCAACCAGGTGCAAACCGTGGCGGCCATGAAGGCGGTGGAAACACCATGGCAGCCCACATTGCAGTCGGTCGGCTCGATCACCGCCATCAATGGCGCCTCGATTTCGGCAGAGGTGAGCGGCATTGTTGACTCCATCCATTTCAAATCGGGTGAGAATGCGCGCAAGGGGCAGGTGTTGTTGACGTTGCGGCCAAATAACGACCCGGCCGTGCTGGCCCAGCTTGAAGCCAATGCCGCGCTTGCCGCGATAAACTTGTCGCGTGATGAGAAGCAGTTTGCCGTGAGCGCGGTGAGCAAGGCGCAGTTGGATAGCGACCGCGCCACGCTGGCGGCGGATCAGGCGCAGGTGGCGGCGCAAAAAGCAACCATGGAGGAGAAGGTGGTGCGCGCGCCTTTCTCTGGGCGGCTCGGCATCAGGCAGGTGGATGTGGGGCAATATCTCGCGGCGGGCACTGATATTGTCTCGCTACAGCAGCTTAACCCTGTTTATGTCGATTTCAATCTTCCGCAGCAGGCAGTGGCGCAAGTTGAGCCGGGGCAGAGGGTTGAGGTGGCGGTCGATGCTTATCCCGGCCAGATATTTACAGGCACAGTCGATGCACTTGATTCCGTCCTGGATCAGGCAACGCGCAGCGTTGCTGTGCGCGCCACCATTGATAACGGCAAGCTGCTGCTCCGGCCGGGTATGTTCGCGACAGTGAATGTTAATACCGGCATGCCGGATAATTATGTGACCCTGCCGCAGACGGCGGTCACTTATAGCTCGTATGGTGACACGGTTTACATGGTGAAGCCTGGCAAGGATGCAAAAGGCAAGCCAGAGCTTACCGCCAGCCAAGTATTCGTAACGCTGGGGCCGGCGCGCGGCGACCAGGTGGCGGTGCTGAAGGGAGTGCAACCCGGTGACGAGGTGGTGGTGGCCGGGCAGGTGAAGCTGCATAATGGCACCGCTATCGCCATTAATAACAAGCTGCTGCCGTCCGACAGCCCCAACCCGAATCCTCCGAACGAGTAGCGCGATGAAGCGTTTTACCGATCTCTTCATTGCCCGGCCGGTGCTGTCCATCGCGGTCAGCATTCTCGTGCTGGTGCTTGGCCTGCGCTCTGTCATATCCTTGCCGGTGCAGCAATTTCCGCAGACGGAAAGCGCCACCATTACCATCACCACCACCTTTCCCGGCGGCTCTCCGGATACGATTGCGGGGTTTGTGACAACGCCGCTGGAGCGGGCGGTATCGCAGGTCAATGGTATCGATTATGTAACATCGACGAGCCAGACCAATGTCTCGACCATCACTGTCTATCTGCGGCTGAATTACGACCCCGACAAGGCGCTGACCGAGATTTCCGCCCAGGTTAATTCCGTGCTGGACCAGTTGCCGAAAGGTACGCTGCAGCCGGTGCTTAGCTTGCAAGTCGGCCAGACATTGGCGGCGATGTATATTGCCTTCAGCTCCGATGAACTCTCGGGCAACCAGATCACCGATTACGTGGAACGGGTGGTGCAGCCCCAATTGCAGGCGGTACCCGGGGTACAGCTTGCCGATGTGATTGGGGCGCAGAACTACGCCATGCGCATCTGGCTGAAGCCGGACAGGCTGGCCGCCTACGGGCTGACGCCGACGGATGTGTGGAACGCGCTGGCGGCCAATGATTACATCGCGGCCCTTGGCAATACCAAGGGTAACATGACGCAGGTTACCCTTACCGCGAACACAGGGCTGCATACGGTCAGCCAGTTCAAACAGCTTATCGTCAAGCAGGTGAACGGCACCATCATCAGGCTGCAGGATGTGGCCGATGTCGATCTTGGTTCTGATACGTATGACCAGGATATTACCTTCTCCAACAAGGCCACCGTATTCGTGGCCATCGATTTGGCGCCAAGCGCCAATCTCCTCCAGGTGGTGCATGGGGTGCGCGAGGTGTTTCCCGGCATCGTGGCCAACCTGCCGAGCGGGATGAAGGGCGGTATTGGGTTTGACGCATCGCAATTCGTTCACGCTTCGATCCACGAAGTGGTGATGGCGCTTGCCGAAGCGCTGATTATCGTGACGCTTGTGGTATTCGCCTTTCTTGGCACGCCGCGTTCCGTGCTTATTCCGGTTGTCGCCATTCCGCTGTCTCTGGTCGGCGCGTTTGCGATCATGGCGGCTTTCGGCTTCTCCATCAACCTGCTTACCCTGCTGGCGCTGGTGCTGGCGATTGGGCTGGTGGTTGATGATGCCATTATTGTGGTGGAGAATGTGAACCGCCACCTCGACATGGGAGAGCCGCCCATGGTTGCGGCGCGCATGGCCGCCGCCGAATTGGGCGGGCCGATTATCGCCATGACGGCGGTGCTGATCGCGGTGTATCTGCCCATCGGTCTGCAAAGCGGCCTCACCGGCGCGCTGTTCACTGAATTCGCGGTTACCTTGGCGGGTGCCGTAACCATATCGGCGGTCATCGCACTAACCCTGACGCCGATGCTTTCCTCGCGGTTTCTGAGGTTTATCGACCGCAAGGGCACTGATTTCGAGGCCCGTCTCGTCAATTTTATCGACGCGCGCATGAATGAAGTGCACAGGGTTTATACCAGGCTTCTGCATGGCAGCCTGGAAACAGTGCCGGTGACCCTGGCCTTTGCTGGAATTATTCTGACCAGCATTTTCTTCCTCGCCAGTGGCTCCTCTAAGGAGCTGGCGCCGGCGGAGGACCAGGGGGTGTTGTTTGCCTTCTCAACCTCGGCGCCCAATGCAACCTTTACCCAGCGCGCGATGTGGGACCATGAATTGAGCGCGATGCTGCTGAAGATACCGGCGGTGCAGCTCACCTTTCATATTGACGTGCCTGCGTTTAACCTGACCGGCGAGGTGCTGAAGCCCTGGAACGAGCGCAAGCATAGCGCGCAGTATTACATGACGCTGTTCCAGAATGAGGCGAACAAGGAGATTGCGGGCCAGCAGGTGGTGTTTAATGCACCGCCGCCCTTGCCAGGCTCTCAGGGGTTTCCGATTGAATTCGTTATAAAATCCACGGACCCCGTGCAGCAGATTTATCCCGTGGCGCAGAAGCTTTTGGAGGCGGCGCAGAGAAGCGGCAAATTTATCTTTATCCAGAGCGACCTCAAAATCGACCAGCCCCAGGCTGAAATTGTCATAGACCGCGACAAGGCGGCGGCCTTGGGGCTGAATATGACCCAGGTGGGGGCGGCGCTTTCTCAGGCGCTGGGCGGCGCCTATGTGAATTATTTCGACCTTTACGGCCGCTCCTACCAGGTTATTCCGCAGGTGCAGCGCAAAGACAGGTTGAACCCCGCGGATTTGAAGAATTATTATATCGCCTCGGCAAACGGCATTAATATTCCTCTATCCTCCATTGCCACGATCAAGACCAGTGTGATTCCAGAAACGATCAACCATTTCCAGCAGCAGAATTCGGCGACGCTCCAAGGTGTGCCCGCGCCCGGTGTCAGCCAGGGCGAGGCGCTGGCATTCCTGCAGCAGGCGGCCAAGAAGATTCTGCCGCCGAGCGACCATGTCGACTATGGCGGGCCGATCCGCCAATATATCGAGACCAGCAACGGTTTTGTTTTCACCTTCTTGTTCGCTCTGATTGTTATTTTCCTTGCGCTCTCGATGTTGTTCAATTCGTTCCGTGATCCGCTGATTATTCTCGTTTCGGTTCCGATGTCGATCGCTGGCGCGCTGATCTTCATCTATATGGGCGTCGGCGGCTTGTCCCTGAACATCTACACCGAGGTGGGGCTGGTGACATTGATGGGGCTGATCTCCAAGCACGGCATTCTGATGACCGAGGTGGCCAACGAGGCCCGGCTGGCGGGCATGGAGAAGCGCGCCGCCATTGAGCATGCCGCCTCTATCCGTTTGCGGCCCATCCTGATGACCACGGCGGCGATGGTGCTGGGCGTGGTGCCGCTGATTATTGCCACGGGCGCGGGGGCGGGCGCGCGGTTTGCCATGGGCATGGTGATTGCCGCCGGTCTGTCCATCGGCACGCTGTTCACCTTGTTTGTGGTGCCGGCCGTGTATCTGCTGCTCTCGGGCGAGCATGGCGTGGCGGAAAAAGGTGACGCGGGCTGAGCCACATCATCACGTAGAGGTGACTGCCGGTACGGCGAAATTTAGGTGAATAATCTTGTCTTTTATCGTGGTGGTGAAATACTTGGCAGCTAATTGAGCTGCCAGCGCGCCCGAGGGGCTGGCGCACACCGCAGCCGCATGCCGGGCCGAGGCTATCCGGGCAGCGGCGCCAGGCCAGGAACGCGATTGCTCCGCGGTGGAGGGGGCTGTTGCCTTCCTGGCCCATTTACGCCCCAGGCTAATTGCGGCTGAACTGATTACCAGAAAATTGCACTCTTGACGCGCTGTTGCGTATTTTTGCTCAACTTTAGCTTTTCTTGAATCTGAAACCATGGCAGCTTGCGCTTGTTATGACGCGCCTCGCTGCAACGACAGGTTTTGCCGACGTCTCTTTTCTGGAGACGCTCTCACCCGAGATCAGGCCGGCTAAACCGGCTGTAGGGGTGGAGGGGCACCGCGCCCGGTTGCGGGCGCGGTTTTTGGCCGGCGGGGCCGATGCGGTGGCCGAGCATGAGCTGATTGAGATGGTTTTGTTCCTGGCGCTGCCGCGGCGGGATACCAAACCCATAGCCCGCGCCCTGTTGGCGCGTTTTGGCTCTTACGCCAATGTTATTTCAGCCCCGCTGCCCGAGCTGTTGACGGTGGAAGGGCTTGGCGAAGCCGGGGCGGCGGCATTGAAGCTGGTGCAGGCCTCCGCCCAGCGCCTAGCCAAGGCCGAGGTGCTGTACCGGCCGATCCTGAGTAATTGGGAACGGCTGATGGAATATCTGCAATCCGTGCTGGCGCGCGAGAAGGTGGAGCAGTTCCGGGTGCTATACCTGGATAACCGCAACAAGCTGCTGGCCGATATTGCCCAGGCCAAGGGCACGGTGAACCACACCCCGGTTTACCCACGCGAGGTGCTGAAACGCGCCCTGGAGCTGCACGCCACCGCCATCATCCTGGTGCATAACCATCCCAGCGGCGACCCATCGCCCTCCGAGGACGATATTCTGATGACCCGCGAGATAAAGCACGCGGCCCAGGCGCTGGGGCTGGTGCTGCATGACCATGTCATCGTCGGCAACGGGCAGTGGATGAGCTTCAAGAAGGCGGGGCTGTTGTGAGCGCCTCCGCCGCCCAGCCCGTGAGCACCGCCATGCGCAGCACGGCTTTGGCGCGCCCTTGCTCCTGCGGCAATGCCGCCAGCGCGGCGGGAAACAAGGCGCGGGGCGGGGTTTTGCGGCTGCGCTGGGCGAGCGCGTTGGTTTCCCCTGCTTCGCGCAGCTCGTGTAGCAAGGCCAGCGGGTTGGCGTACAGAAAGCTGATCTCCTCCACATCGGCAACAGGCAGGGTAAAGCCCGCGCGCTGGAGCAGCCCAGCGCAATCGCTGAGCGCGGGGAAGGGCGAGATTCTGGGGCTGACTCCACCGGTCAGCGCTTCCTCAGCCTCCAGCAGCGCCTCGCGCAATGTTTGCAGCGTACCCAGCGCCGGCATAGAGGCCAGGAAAAGCCCGCTGGGCTTGAGCGCGCGGCGGAGCTGGATGAGAGCACCGGGCAGATCATCCAGAAAATGCAGCGAGAGATGCGCCACCACCAGGTCATACGCGGCTTCGGGCAAGGCGAAATCCTCCGCGCCCGGCAGCACCAGCGCCGTGCCGCCCGCTCGCGCCGCCATTGCGGGCGAGAAATCGGCCGAGGTGACCGCCATGCCGCGCGCCGCCAGCAAAGGGGCAACGGCGCCGCGCCCGCCAAAATCCAGCGCCGTGGTGAAAACCCGGCTCGTGTCATCCAGCCGGTCGAGCAGGCGCCCGGCCAAATCCGTCAGCACGGGGCGCAGCCCGTCCAGCCGTGCGGCCGCGCGCTCCCTGTGTTTCACCATCGCCCTGAAATCGAAGATCGTCCGCACATGAAACCCCTTTTCCGCTGGCTTCTGGATACAGTTTTGCCGCCCACCTGTCTCGCCTGCGAGACGCCGGTGGAGAAGGAAGGGCAGTTCTGTGTGTCATGCTTCAAGGCGGCGAACTTTGTCTCGGCGCCTTTTTGCCGCTGCTGTGGCGTGCCACTACCCTTTGCTGGGGCTAGCGGCACGCCGCTTAAATGCGAGTCCTGCACCGAGGCCGCGCCGGCTTTCACCCAGGCCCGTGCCGCGCTGCGCTACGATGAAATGGCCAAGCGCATGATCCTGACGCTGAAATATGCCGACCATACCGAGGCGGTGAATGGGCTGGCCGAGCTGATGCGCCGCCCCGGTGAGCCGCTGCTGCAAGCGGCGAATATTCTGGTGCCGGTGCCGCTGCACCCCGCGCGGTTGCGTGCGCGGCGCTATAACCAGGCCGCGCTGCTCGCCATACAGCTTGCGCGCCTTACAGGGCGCCCGCTGGGGCTGGATACGCTTATCCGCCGCCGCGAGACCGCGCCGCTGGAGGGCATGGACCGCGCCGCGCGCCGTGCCGAGCTGCAAGGCGCCATTGCCGTGCGGCCCGAGGCCGATGTGCAAGATAAGCGGGTATTGCTGATTGACGATGTGATGACCTCGGGCGCCACGGCCAATGAATGCGCCCGTGTCCTGTTGGAGGCGGGCGCCCGGCGGGTGGATGTGCTCACCGCCGCGCGCGTGGCTGATCCGCGTTTTGAGGGATTGGCTCTTGCATAGTTTTTAGCCTCGGCTAATTGCTCAGGAATGGCGACGATTGAGATTTTTACCCAGCCCTACTGCCCCTATTGCGCCCGGGCCGTAGCGCTGTTGACTGAAAAAGGGGTGGCGTTCCGCGAGATTAACGCGCCGCATGGCACACCCGAACGGCGCGAGGCGATAGAGCGCTCCGGTGGGCGCACCACCGTACCGCAGATTTTTATCGATGGCGCTTCCATAGGCGGGTGCGATGATTTGATGGCGCTGGAGAGGGCGGGCAGGCTGGACCCGTTGCTGGTGGCATGATCCATTATCAGCTCCGCTGCGCCGCCGGGCATGAGTTCGACGGCTGGTTTAAGAATAGCGACGGGTTTGAAGCGCAGGCGGCCTCCAGTCTGGTGGCGTGCCCCTCTTGCGGCAATACCCATGTTGAACGCGCGCTGATGACGCCCGGCATACCGCGCAAAGGACGTGAAGCAGGGGGACGCGAGCTTGTGCCCGCGCCGGCCCCCGAGCCGGAGCCGGCCAGCCTGCCCGCGGCGGGGGGGATAATGCCCGATGCCGTACGCGCCGCGCTACAAAAGCTGCGCGAAGAGGTAGAGAAGAATTGCGACTATGTGGGCGCCGATTTCGCCGAGGAGGCACGGCGCATCCACCATGGCGAGACCATGCCGCGCGGCATTTACGGCGAGAGCACCGACGAGGAAGCCGAGGCCCTGGCCGAGGAAGGGATTTCCTTTGCGCGTATTCCCTGGGCGCCGCGTAACGATAGCTGAGGTTGTTTACAGCGTATGAAGTTGTGATACTGTTCCGGCAAACAAACGGAGTGGGGCGTGAGCGAAACGGTTATGCGCGAGGGCATGGAGATGGCGATGCCTGGCTCCATGGTTGCATTTCTACGGCTATGCCTGCTGGCCGGGCTATATAACGGCGTAGCGCTTTTTGCAGGCATTTTACTGCGCCCCTTGCCGCATCCGCCACCAGCCAACATAACGTCACCTTTCGCGTTTCATGCTTTTTCAGCTTTTCTCGGGGCGGTTATTTTTCTGCCGTTGCTGATGCTGCCCTACTGGCTGGCGTTGGCTTTTGCATATTCGCGTAACGAATGGGCCAGGGTGCTGCTTTATGTGGGGGCTGGGCTGGTCGCGCTGATGACGGTTGGGTTGGCAATGCGCACGGAATCCGGGTTTCTGGCGGGGCTGGGGGCTTTGCTGCCCGGCGTGGCGGCGCTGGTATGCCTGGGCCGAGCAGATGCACGGATGTTCTTGCGCGAAACCGTGCCGGTTTTCGTGGTGCGCCCGCAGCGTTATTGACCGGGCGGCAAGGCGTGGCGCAAAACGCCCACATGCGCGAAGTTATTTTCTCCGCTGACGATTTCGGGCTTTCCCCCGCCGTGAACCAGGCGGTGGAGCAGGCCCATTTGCACGGGCGGCTGGGGCAGGCGAGCCTGATGGTGGCAGCACCTGCGGCGGAGGATGCGGTGGCGCGTGCAAAGAGCCTGCCGGAGCTGAAGGTAGGGTTGCACTTGGTGCTGGTAGATGGGGATTCGCTGCTGGGGCATGCCAAGCTGCCCAGCATCACCGGCCCGGATGGCCGGTTTTCCACCAATCAGGCGGGGCTTGGGGTTAAGTATTTTTTCTCGCCCCGCGCGCGGCGGGAGTTGCGGGTCGAGATCGAGGCGCAATTCGCCGCTTTTGCCGCCACGGGGCTGGCGCTGCACCATGCCGATGCGCATAAGCATTTTCTGCTGCACCCCACCATCGCGGCGATGATGATTAAGGTGGGCAAACGCTATGGGCTGAAGCGGCTGCGCGTGCCGGCTGAGCCGCCAAGTGTGATGAAGGCGCTGGGCGAGCGCGTGGGGCTTGGCGATTACGCGCTTTACGGCTGGACGCGGCTATTGCGCCTGCAAGCGCGCGGGCTGGAATTGCCAGACCAGGTGTTTGGCATAAAATGGTCCGGGCACATGACGCGGGAGCGGATTGAGAAACTGCTACCGCTGTTGCCTGAGGGGCGGACGGAGATTTA
>JAKBCX010000022.1 GCA_021807465.1 Pseudomonadota bacterium
GCAGCCTTGAACAGGCTGGTCTTGTCTTCGTAGCGCATATACATTGTGCGCTTGGCCATGCCGGCGGCGGCGGCGATCGCGTCGATGCTCGTGCGTTCGAAGCCCATTTCCAAAAACAAGTCGAGCGCCTTATCGAGTAATTCTTCGTTGCTGAGGCTTCGCCGCCCTGGCCGGCGCCGGGATTTAACGGCAGCTTCGCCACAATGAACCAAAGAATCCCCCTGCCGGATAATATAAAACTATATAAGTGCTAAATTTTAAGGGGTCAACTATCTGCTTGCGGCCTCCAAGGCCCTGCCAGTACAGACATCGGCGGGCAGGAAACGAGGAAAAAATGGTAGAATTCTGGCGTGCCGGCGGTTCCGTCTCCGGCAGTTCGGCGGCGCAGGCGCAAGCCGTGGAGGCCGAGGGTTGGGATGGGCAGATGTTCATGGATAGTCAGTCCTTGTCCGCCGATCCGTTCGTGCTGATGGGAGCGTGGACCTTGGCGACCAAGACTCTCAAGCTGTGCACAGGTGTCACCAACCCGGCCACGCGGCACCCGGCCGTGCTGGCCGCCAATATTGCCAGCGTGCAGTCTCTATCTGGCGGCCGCGCCGTGCTGGGGATTGGGCGGGGTGATTCCGCGCTAGCCTATCTCGGCCACGCCCCGGTTACGCTGCCCGGTTTCCGCAAGGCGCTCAGCACATTGCAAACGCTGCTTGCCGGAGAGGAAGCCGAATTCGGCGCGCAGCCTTTGTTCGCCGAAGCCTCATCGGCGGAAAGCCTCGCCCTTGGCGCGCGCCCCGCCGCCATGCGGCTGAAATGGCTGCCCGAAGGTCTGCCGAAAGTTCCGCTGGATGTTGCCGCCACGGGGCCTAAAGTGATTGAAATGGCGGCGCAAATTGCTGAACGTGTCACGTTCAGTGTCGGCGCCATGAAGGACCGTCTGGCATGGGCGCTCGATTTGGCGCGCAGGGCAGGGGGTAGCCGCAAGCTGTCTTTCGGCGCGCAAATCATCGTCGTCTGCCATCCAGATATCGAGGCCGTGCGGCCGGCCGCCACCAGCTTCGTTGCCCCGCTCGCGCGCTTCCAGGTTATTCAGGGGCAGGCGGCTGGCCCGCAATCGGAAGTGGATGCGGCAAATTTCGCCGCCATTCGCGGTACCTACGACATGACAAAGCACGATCATGTCATTGCCCATGACAAGCTAAAGGGCGCCGAGCTGGATTGGGATTTTGTGCAGCGCTTTGCCATTGCCGGCCCGCCGGAGCATTGCATCGAGCGGCTGCTGGAGCTTGCTGCCCTGGGGATTGAGCGTTTTGTTGTCGTGGGGCCTGGTTTTCACCCGGAGGCCGGGCAAGGCGGGCGCAGCCTGTTTACCAGCGCGGTAATGCCTGCGGTGCGGGCGCGACTGTGTGGCCGGAACCCATAACTCCGCCGCATATCCATAAGCGCCAGCCATTGCCGCAACCATAGGGCCGCGCCTAACCTGACGATTAATTGAAAAAGAGCGGGATGAATGGACCGGGTGGACAACTTGCTGGCGCGCGCGCGCGAGCAGACGGAATTGACCGATTTCGGCGCTGACGGATTTCTTGAAGGCTTGCGTATATTCGTTAAAGCCCTCGATGAAGAGGCAAAGCTGAACGAGATGGGCCGTGCCGCCAATGACGGGCAGATTCTTATGCTGCTCGGCAACAGGCTGCAGGTGGAAGACTGGTACAGGCGCCACCCGGAAATCGATGAACAGGAGATTGTGGCGCCGCTCATTGGTCTGGGGTTGCCGCGTACGGGTTCCACTGCGCTTGGCATTTTGCTGGGAGAAGACAGCGCCGCGCGCAGCCTGCGAAATTGGGAGGCGGTTTGGCCCTGCCCGCCACCAGAGGCAGCCACTTATAATAGCGACCCGCGTATTGCGCTCATGGAGCAATCGATGAAACGCCGCGCCAAACTTTTCCCGCGCATGACGGCGATGCTCCCAAGCACCGCAACGTCGCCCACTGAATGCCAAACCATCATGGGGCTGGATTTCAAATCTCAGCTTCTGCACGCCTTTGTGCATGTGCCAAGTTACGTGGAATGGCTGAACCACAAGGCCGACCTGGTGCCCACATACCGTTATGTGAAACGCGTGCTGAAACTTTTGCAATGGCGCTGCCCGCCTACCAAGTGGCGGCTGAAAAATCCTTCTCATATCATGTTCATCAATGCGTTGAACGAGGTATTTCCGGATGCGCGTTTTGTCATGACGCATCGTGATATTGGTGCCGTCGCGCCTTCAGTGGCGGATCTCTATTACGAATTGCGCAAGGCCTATAGCGATGAGGTTGATATGATCGCGTTGGGCGATGAAATCAAAACATTCCTTGAACTCGGTATGCGCCGTATGATCGCGTTCCGGGATGGCGGGCAGGAGCATCGGTTTTTCGATATCCATTTCGCCCCGTTCCAGAAAGATCCGTTCCCCAGCCTCGAGGCCCTTTACGCATGGATGGGCGAGATGCTCTCAGATTCAGCGCGAGAGAACATGAAGCGATGGTGGTATGGGACGCCACCCGAAGGCCGCAGCTATGAGCGGACAGATCCGGCGGAATTCGGGCTGGATCCTGCCACGCTGCACGTGCAATTCAGCTTCTATTCCAGCCGCTTCTCGCCACCGCAGGCAGCATGATGACCGAAAACGTAACGCGCATGTCGCTTTGCCGCGACGACATTCTGCTCACCGGCAAGGTGGCGTTGATTACTGGCGGGGGTGCTGGCATCGGCCGCGGTATTGCGTTGGGTTTTGCTGAATTCGGTGCCGATGTGGCGGTTCTTGATGTTAGTGCGGAAGCCGCCGGAACGGTAGCGGAGCTGGCCCGTGCGAAAGGCCGCAAAGCCCTTGCCATTACGGCCGACGTTACCGACCGCGCAGCCGTGCGCGGCGCGGTCGAGAAGATTGTCAGCGAACTCGGGCGCCTTGATATTCTCGTCAACAACGCCGGTGGCACGCGCCCTTTGCCGTTGCTCGATATGGTGGATAAACAGCTCGACAAACGCATAGACCTTAACTTGACCAGCCTTTTCGTGACCACCCAGGCGGCGGCGAAGGCGATGGCCGCTGGCGGGCAAGGCGGGGCCATAATTAATATTGCCAGCATTGAAGGGTTACGCGCCGCGCCTTATCATTCGGTTTATGCCGCCTGCAAGGCTGGCATGGTTAATTTCACCCGCACCGCGGCGCTGGAGCTAGGGCTGCACGGCATCCGTGTAAACTGTATCGCGCCGGACATGGTTCTTACCGAAGCCATGGTCCGCAACTCACCATCCACCCGTACGCCGGAATTCAAAACGGCGCATGAGCGCTATTTTCCGCTGGGCCGCACAGGAAATTTTGACGATTGCGCCGGGGCCGCGGTGTTTCTTGCGTCGCCCATGGCATCCTATATCACCGGCACCACCATTAACGTGGATGGCGGGACTTTCGCCTCCAGCGGCTGGACGAGAGATAAGGATAATCATTGGCGCCTGTTCACACGCAACACCGAGGCCTGAGCCTTGGCGCCGGAATTTTGAAAGGACACAGACATGAAGTTCAACATTCCCTTGCCCTTTGACCAGATTGAGCCGGCCGATGAATTCACCACCATGGAGGCGGTGCGCGAAGTTGGCGCTGTGGCGGAGAAGGCAGGTTTCAATGCAGGGCTGGTTACGGACCATCCTTGCCCCACAAGCCGCTGGCTAGATTCGGGCGGGCATTACGCACAGGCGCCATTTGTCATGCTTGCGCTGCTGGCGGCCCACACCACCAAGCTGCGGCTACAAACCGGTATTCTTGTTTTGCCGTACCGCAACCCCTTTACGGTTGCCAGAGACATCGCCACGCTCGATAAATTTTCCAACGGCCGTGTTACAGTAAGCGCTGGCGCGGGCTACCTTAAGGGCGAGTACCGCGCCGTGGGCGTGGATTTTGAACAGCGCAACGAGTTGATGGATGAGTATATGCGCGCATTACGGGCCTCGTTGACAGGCAAGGAATTCAACTTCGAGGGCACCGGATACACGGCTTTTGGCAACCGCATCCAGCCTGGCCCGGTGCAATCTCCCGTGCCGCTTTACGTTGGCGGTAATGCGCGCCGCGCCATACGCCGCGCGGTTGAGCTTGGCGATGGCTGGAATCCGTTTTTTACCTCCGGCGGAATAGACACAAACACAACGCGCACAGCGGCGATAACAGGTGTGGATGATCTGCGTTCTGGTATAGTTTACATGAAGGAGCAATGCGAAAAAATTGGCCGTGAAACTTTGCCGGACGTAGTGCTGGGCAGTATCTTCGCGCCGGGTGAGGAACGCTCTCTGCAAAAAACCTTCGACTATATCGGCGCCTATAGCGAGCTTGGTGTTACCGCGGTTGGGGCGCACATTCCTGGCCGGACGCGTGCTGAATGGTGTGAGAATGTGCAGCGTTTTGGCGAAGACGTAATCGCGAAATGCCAATAGGGGGCCGGTGTGAAGCTGACAATCGAACAAATGACGAATGGGCTGACGCCGGAGCATGATTTCGTATTCCCGTCGCGCCCGGAAAATCCGGAGATGCGGGAAAGCACCTCGGTCTGGCTGTATGAGGAGAATGGAGAGTTCGGCTTTCCCCGCGTTGGCATAGAAGCCGAAGCGCATTCCTGGGATAATCGCCGTGTGCAGGGTAATTTTGCTTTCAGCAATGGCCGTATTCTCCATGGTCATTGCATAGGGGCCGCGCATTCGCCGTTCGACGCGCAAGGCCGCCCTGCCATTCTCGGTGCCGGACCGATTTCCTTCCAGTGTATAGAGCCATTCTTCAAATGGCGCATAACATATGACGGCGATGCGGCCGATGGCACGGTTGAGGAACAGATTGCCCATAAGCTCAACCCGGGCAAGCGCGCCCGCGTTAAATACGATGTCGAGCTGACCATGGTCACGCCCGCCTGGGTACAGGACAACACGCCGGAAGCCGTGGCAAAAATGACAGAGGCGGATGCGATAGAGGCAGCCAATATGGGAATCGGCTGGCGCTACGAGCATCTGTTTCGTGCGGAAGGCTGGTTCGAGGTGGATGGCGTGAAGCGTGATTTCAAAGGCACGGGCTTGCACGTAAAGCGCCAAAGCGTGCGCCCGCTCGCTGGCTTTCGCGGGCATTGCTGGCAATCAGCGGTATTTCCCGATGGCCGGGCCTTTGGCTATATTACCTATCCGCCGCGTGAGAATGGCTCGGCCTATAATGAAGGATATATCTACCAGGATGGTAAGATGTACCCCGCCAAGGCCGTGAAAATTCCCTGGCTGCGCCGCATTGTGGGTGCGGGAGACGATGTTTCGGTGGAGCTGGAATCAGAGCTGGGCATTACCCGTATCGAAGGCGTCTCCGCGCTCAATACGTTCCGCGTTGGGAATCCCGATTTGCAGGGGCTTGATCTCAACCAGGGCGGCGTGCGCTTTACGTGGGACGGGCAGAGCGCCTATGGCATGATGGAGCGTTCGTCTCATACGAGCCTGACCCGTATTGGTTGAGTGCAACCGCCTTTGTTCTCTCAATGCATTTGCGCGCCAAGAATTTGGATATTGCGGCTCACGCGCTGTTTATATTCACGCGGCGTCTCGCCCGTGGCGCGGCGGAACGCGGCGGTAAAATTGGACGAGGCGGTGAAGTTCATCGCCCCAGCCACCGATTTTATGCTCATGCCCGATTCAATCAGCTTTTTTGCATGGGTAATGCGATGCTCCAGCACATAATGGCCGATTGAACGCCCACGGCTGATGCGGAATGCGCGCGTAAGGTGGCGGACCGAGATGTTGCACAATGCCGCCAATTCCGCCACGCTTGGAGGTTTCAAACCGGCCGCCAGCCGCTCATCTATCAGCCGTAAACGCCAAGGCGCCAGCCCGCCAATGGCTTTTTCTTCATCCAGCCCATGAATATAGCGTGCCAGTTCGATAATAATCTGTGCCGCCATCAGTTCAATCATATCCTGGCTGGCCAGGCCCGGTGCGCGCGCCTCCTCGCCAATGCGGAAGAGCAAGTTGCGTATGTCGTGGCTGGTAATATCCAGGCTGCCTTGCAGGCGGCGGCTTGTCCATTCCAGTTGGGAGTCGAAGTAGCGTTGCAAAGCCTCGGGTACAAAATCGAGCACGATGGAGTTCTGGTGCCGGCAGGTGCTCTGTGCATGCATCAACTCGCCGCCAGGAATGAAAAACATCTCGCCGATTGGCTCAAACCGGTGCGGTCCCCAACGCTCGGGATAACTTGCCCTGGCCAAGTCCGAACGCGGCAAAAGCGACAGCTCCAGATGGTGCAGCGGCTGAGCGCCACTTCTATCGATTGGGGCGGCCCAGCTCTGTCTGATGATACGGATGCTGCCGAACGAGATCGGCAGCTCGGCATCTATGGCTTCCATATTTCCTCCTTGGGCGGCTTGCACCGCAAAGGAGAGTGTAAGGGAGGGGCAGGGACGGCGTAAATTGCCAAAAATGGTTTAATCGGCCAAAGTGATAAAATCAGGACTCATCCGGCATCGATCACTCGCTTGGCCTTAGCCAAATATTCAATATGCGCATCTATATCGCGCGGCAGCCCTTGGTTCATGGACTGCACCGTGCCATGCGTGCCGCCCGCATCGCGGAAGGTTTTGATGGCATCCGTGGCTTCTTGCGGGCCGCGGGCAAAAATCGTCAGTAATTCCCGGCCAAATGCGCTCTCATCCCGCCCCAAGGCGGCCAGATGATGCTTCACCCTCCCCCAGGCCTCCACGGCGCCTGCGCCATCTGCGGCGAATATAAAGCCATCGCCCAGCCGCGCCCCGCGTTCATACGCCGGCTCGCTATGCCCGCCCAGCCAGAGCGGAATCCGGCGCCTCGGCCTGGGGTTGATACCTGCGCGGTCGATGCGGTCGAACCGGCCCTGGAAGCTGACAATCGGGGTGGTCCAGAGCTCGCGCAGAAGGCCTAGCTGCTCCTCCAGCCGCTTATTCCGGCTCTTAAAATCCTGGCCAAGCGCCTCATACTCAACGTAGTTCCAGCCAATGCCAACACCCAGGCGCAAGCGCTCCCGGCTTAGCAAATCCACATCGGCCGCCTGCTGGGCAACAAGCGCCGTCTGGCGTTGCGGCAGCACCAGCACACCGGTCACAAATTCCAGCTTCGTACAAAGTGCGGCGGCAAACCCAAACAGCACGAATGGGTCGTGAAAGGAGTCCTTTTCAGTATAAGGGCCGGTCAGCTTGGGTTCGCGCCCTTCATGCGGCGCTTTCACCACATGGTCATAAGCCATCATGTGCGAGAAACCGAGTTCCTCCGCCGCTTTCACGAATTTGCGCACATCGTCTGGGTTTCCGGCCAACTCGGTTACGGGGTAGGACGCGCCGATTTTCATTCCGTTCCTCCTGGGCCATTTTTGGTCTGCCTGCCGTGTTTAGTATGCGCGGCCATAGAGGAGCAAGCGGGCGGAGCAGATATAACCGTACAAATTTAATGAATGTGGCTATTTCTGCCATTATATTAATTATATTTGTACGGTCATATCATGTTTTTACGCGCCGCATTGTCATAGACAAGCGGAAGCGCGACGTGGGGTGCACGTTAAATGTTACCTGCACAATCTTCCCATCCGCGGCCTTATAGATGCGCCTGACTTCCAGCGCCGGCGTTCCCTCGGTTACATGGTAGCGTGCGGCCTGCTCGCGCGAAATCAGCACTGCCGTTACTTCCTGCTGCACTTCAGCGATGCTCAGCGCGAACAAATCCTCGATGAGTGGGAAAATTGGCCCGTTATGGCGCGGCAGCAACCGTCCCACGGCGGCATAGTCACGATTGATGTAATACTCAGTCCAGCAAACCGGGGTTTCCTGGCCTTCAGCGTGGCGGAAACCGCAAATGGCCAGCCATTCCTCGCCGCTCGGCACACCAATGCGCGCCGCTAGCTGCTCATCCACGGCGAGCATCTTCATCTGCTCAATCTCGAAATGCGTGCCGGCGGTGAAGGTCAGCAGATCATTGATCGACATAGCATGCAGCACATACATGCCTGGCGGTGCGACCGGCACCACGACGGTTCCTGCCCCTTGGCGGGACATGATAAGCCCGTCATCGCGCAGCTGCCGCAGGGCTTCGCGCACGGTAAAGCGGCTTACGGCGAAGCGCGTGCATAAATCATGCTCGGTTGGCAATTGTGCGCCGACGGGGTGAATACCACTCAGGATTTCGTCCTTCAGTGTGGCGGCCACCTGCAAATAAAGGGGTTGCGTGGACTTGCCAGGAGCAGCGGGCTGCCCGTCTTTTCCTTCACTGCGCCGGGTTACTGGTTCAATTTTTTGGTCCATTATCTCCGCTATCATCTCTCATTATGCTGCAGGCCCCTCATGTCCGTCAGGCCCAGTATAATTATAGCTTAACCCATTTTTGGCAAAGATGCCGCCTTATAAACCGGCTTGTCCTGATATGTGTGAAGATATTGGCAATTTTGTGCCAACATGATTCATACGGAGGTCTCTGTTTATCCTGTCAGTACATATAATGCGCCACTCCTGAAAAGCACTTTATGGTATCATGCGCCCAATAGTTGACTGGAGCCTAATTTGTGATACATGTCTGGACATGTTGACGTCTAAAAGATCACAACTACACGGCGGGGTTAAACCTGCCTGCATAATTCTTACTACTGACTTTACTTCATGTTTCAGGAGTGGGGCTGTGGCGTGGTCTTATGAAGACGATATATCCGTACAAATAAGCCGTAGCAATAATTTTAAGGCCGAGAGGCGTGCATGGCATCATGCCGCCGTTCTTGCTGGTGCGGGTATTGATGCAACATGGGGTGCGATATTCGGTGGGGGTCAGGGTGGCAGGGTGTGCTTGATGGGCAGTCTTGCTGCATTTGTCCGTAAAATTTCGCCAGCATTGGGGTGCGTCCGTGCCCTGCCTGGCGCTGCGCCATAAAAGGAGGAAAACATGGATCAGTCTGCCGGTCTATCGACGGAGGCCGTGCCGCAGCCGGTCATCATCCCGGTCGAGGCTTATATTTCTGAAGACTACGCTAGGCAGGAGCGCACGAAGCTCTGGCAGAAAACCTGGCTGATGGCCGGGCGCCTAGAGGATATGCCTAATCCTGGCGACTACCTCACTTTCGAGATCATGGACGATTCGATCCTGATCACGCGGGACGATGAGAATAACGTCCGCGCCTTCCACAACGTATGCATGCATCGCGGCCGCCGCCTGGTGGATAAAGCCTGCGGCGCCAAGCAGGGCTGTGGTAATGCCAGGCAGTTCCGTTGCGGCTTTCACGGCTGGCGCTGGAACAATAAGGGCGAAAACGTATTTGTGCAGGAAAAGGGCGACTGGCAGGGCAAGCTGACACCTGAAAACCTCGCCCTTAACAGCGTTAAATGCGATACCTGGGGTGGCTGGGTGTGGGTTAACATGGACCCCAGCGCAGGGCCGTTGCGCGATTACCTGGAACCGGCGGCAAGCATGCTGGATCCGTTCCAGCTTGAGAATATGCGCTACCGCTGGCGCCGCTGGCTGATTGCCGATTGCAACTGGAAGGTTGCGATGGAGGCTTTTTCCGAAACTTACCACGTACCCGGCACGCATCCCGAGTTCATGGCCTTTGGCACGTATAGCGGCTGGTCCAGGGCGCAAGGGCTGCACAGCAATATTGGCTATAACGCGCCCAAGGGGCAGGATGAGAACAAGGCCAAGCTGCGCCTGGGCACGGGCGCGGACCCGCGCAAAGCCACGGCGGAAATGCAGCTTTATACCTGGGAGCACGCCAACACTAACACCACCGAAACGCTGGTGAACGCCGCGATGCGTTTGGTGGACGAATTGCCGGAAGGCACACCCGCCGGTGATGTGCTGCAGCACTGGCTGGCCTCTGCCCGGCGCGACGACGAAGCGCGCGGCGTGTTCTGGCCGGTGGTCGATCCCGAGCATGTTGGTAAGAGCGGCACGGCTTGGCAGATTTTTCCCAATTTCCAAATCGGCCATGCCGTGAACAACATGCTCTGCTACAGCGCGCGCCCCTATGGTAACGATCCCAACAAATGCATCTTTGAAGCCGCGGTGTATGAACTTTTCCCGCCCGGCCAGGCGCCGAAGACGGAATGGATTTTCACTCCGCCCGGCGATCCGGCCTGGCGTTCGGTTTTGCCGCAGGATTTTGCCAATATGGCCATGGTACAGCAGGGAATGAAATCCGCAGGCTTCCCCGGCACCAGGCCTAACCCCCTTCAGGAGGTGGCGGTGAGCAACCTGCACAAGAATCTTGCCAAATATATGGGCGCGGGCACACCCAAGCCGCTTGAGTAACGCCGCGCCATGCGGCAGTTACGGCGTGCCCGGCGAGTCCGGGCACGCCGCTCTACATAACACTACGCCGGCAAGCGAGGCGTTCGGGAATATTGAGGCGTTACAATGTCAAAACAGGGACCACTTGCCGGTCTGCGAGTCATCGATCTCACCGCCATGGTGATGGGCCCTTACTGCACCCAAATCATGGCGGATATGGGGGCCGATGTTATCAAGGTCGAGCCGCCCGCTGGCGATAATACCCGCTTCATCTCCGTTGCGCCCGATACGGGCCTTGCCGGCGTGTTCGTCAACGTCAATCGCGGCAAGCGCAGCATCGTGCTTGATTTGCGGGAAGAGGCGGATAAGGAGGTGTTGCGAAAGCTCATTTCC
>JAKBCX010000023.1:0-2073 GCA_021807465.1 Pseudomonadota bacterium
CCCGGCAGCGTGACCCGCACTTGCGTGCCAAGCGGAATGGTGTGGGAGGCGGCGGTCATGCCGCTGCGGGTGAAGGCCGCGCCCGTGCAGGTGCGGTGCATACCCCGCCCAGGCGCGTACCAGGAGGCTATGCCGGACATTTCTGGGCCGGCCGCCACCAGTTGTGGCGCGGGGGGCGGCGCGGGCGGGTTGGCCGGGGCGGGCGAAGGCAGGCTGGCCTGCACGGCAGGGACGCGGGTGCTGGCACAGGCAGACAGAGAGGCTGCCACCAGTGACAAGGCCAAAGCGGGCGCGAGGCGGTGGCGGCTTGTGGCTGCCAACCCGCGGGGCGTGGACGCGGTCATTGCCATGCCCTGTTATGGGCAAGGCTGTTGCGCTTTGTCCAGCTTTTTTGCCCAAAACGGCCGCGGGAGGGGCCAAATACCACGCCCCGCGGCCTACCGGGGTTACTTCAGCGCGGCGCAGAAGCGCTGGATACGGGTACAAGCCTCGCGCAGCGCCTCGGTGCTGGTGGCGTAGGAAATGCGGAAATGGCCGGGATAGACGAACGCCGCGCCATGCACGGCGGCAACACCTTTCTCATCCAGCAGAGCGGTGACGAAATCTTCATCGTTATTGATCTTCACGCCCTTGGGCGTGGTCTTGCCCAGACAGCCATGGATGGCGGGGAACACGTAAAAAGCCCCCTCTGGCTTGTGGCAGGTGATGCCCTCCGCCGCGTTCAGCATGTCCACCACCAAGTCACGGCGCTGTTTATACACTTTCACCATTTCACCCAGCGCCTCTTCCGGCCCTTCTAGCGCCGCCAGAGCGGCAGCTTGCGAGATGGAGGAGGTGTTGGAGGTGGACTGGCTCTGCAGCTTGTCCATGGCCTTGATAAGCTCCACCGGCGCGCCGCAGAAGCCAATGCGCCAGCCGGTCATGGCGTAGGCCTTGGAGCAGCCATTCATGGTGATGGTGCGCGCGCGCAAACGCGGCTCCACCTGCACGATAGTGGCGGGCTTAAAGCCGTCATAAGTCAGCTTGTCGTAAATATCGTCGGTAAACACCCAAACATTGGGGTGCTTCAGCAGCACGTCGCAAATCGGGCGCAGTTCTTCAGCCGAATAGGCGGCGCCGGTGGGGTTGCTGGGGGAGTTGAGGAAGAACCATTTGGTCTTGGGGGTGATGGCGGCTTCCAAATCCTCCGCACGCAGCTTGAACCCGTTATTCTGGCTGCAGGGCACGAATACGGGCGTGCCCTCGGCCAGTGCCACGATGTCCGGGTAGCTCACCCAGCACGGCGTGGGGATGATAACCTCGTCGCCCGCCTGCACCGTGGCCAGCATGGCGTTGAAGATAACCTGCTTGCCGCCGGTGGAGACGATGACCTCTTCCGGCTTGTAATCGATGCCGGAGTCGCGCAGGAATTTGGCGGCGATGGCCTTGCGCAGCGCCGGGGTGCCGGCAACGTCGGTGTATTTGGTGTCACCAGACTTAATCGCCTCGATGGCCGCCTGCTTGATGTGCTCCGGCGTGTCGAAATCCGGCTCTCCGGCGGACAGGCCAATAATATCTCGCCCCGCGGCTTTCAGTGCCCTCGCCTTGGAAGAAATGGCGATGGTCTGGCTGGGGCTGATTCGGTTCAGGCGGTCGGCAATCAGGCTCATTTTGGCGTCTCGACAATGTTTAAGGGCGCCAAGTTTCTAACCCCGCCACGCGGCTGGCGCAAATCGTGTCTGGCCTCCGGGTACCAAGGCATCATCCTCTGCGTGTGTGTTGCGCAAAACACAATCTATGATAGAAAATCCAGATGTGAACAGGATTGAGATGTATGAAAATATTCATCCGCTTACCCAAGAACATCGCTCTACTGGGGTTTATCTGCAGTCTGGCCACGGCGCCGGCCGCGGCACAGACCGTCTCTGGCACCATGGTGCCGGTAACCACGGTAAGCAGCCCGGCAAAACCAGCCAAGCATGAGGACAAGCTGCCAAAATCGGAAGAATTCACCACCATCGCCGCCGCCGCCGCGCATTGCCCGCATAGCACGGTGGTCTGGTCCAGCCTCAGCCGCGCTCATTGCTTCCACCT
>JAKBCX010000023.1:2173-10571 GCA_021807465.1 Pseudomonadota bacterium
CAGGTTGATGGTGAGGTGGTTCACGCCAATACGTGTGGCCCAATAGCCCATCTCCGCCTCGTCATCCGCATTGCCGGGGCCGCCGAAGGCCAGAACCTCCAAACAGGCGCGGCGCGTTTCTTCCGCCGCCAAATCCTCACCTGAATCCCGGGCCACCTCGGCAATGGAACGCAGGATGGTCATGGTGGTGAAGGGAATATCGAACACAACACCGGGGAACCCAGCAAAGCCCGAGGCCGCGCCGCTGGCGGCCGTGGCCAGCCTGTGCAGCCGGTTGGCGCGCGGCTTAGCGGGGCGGGCAAATGCCGGCACCGCATCCAGCCCCAACGTGGCGTATTTATAGCTAGACCAGAGCGTATCCTCGACCAGATCCTGCGCGCGCTGCACCAGGCTGACCCAAGTCTGGCCGCCCAGCCGTTCACCGGTTTGGGTCAGGGATGTGCGTAGATTATCGATCCGGCGGCCAAACAGGGCCGCAACACGCAGCAAAACCCCACGCGAATCCGCCATAACGATGGCGGCCTGCCAAAGCTGCTGCTGCTCCTGCGGCGTAAGGAAGGCCGCCCGCCGGAGAATATGATCGGGAATGGGAGGGGGTGTTTTCATGTCCAGACGGAAGATGAGGCCCGCCTGGACATGAGACAAGTGAGTTACGGAATATTATTCCGCGGCAGCGGCAACGCCCTTAACCGCCTGCACAATCTCGGCGAAAGATGCCGGGTCGTCATACGCGATGGCGGACAGAACCTTGCGGTCCAGCTCCAGCCCGGCCTGCTTCAGGCCAAAGATGAACTGGCTATAGGTCAACCCATGCTCACGCACGGCCGCGTTAATACGCTGGATCCAGAGCGAGCGGAACTCGCGCTTTTTCACCCGGCGGTCGCGGTAGGCATAACGCAGGGCCTTTTCCAGGCGCTCCAGCGCGATGCGGTAATTGGTGGAGGAACGGCCGACATAGCCCTTCGACAGTTCCAGAACCTTCTTGTGGCGGGCGTGGGTGGTAACGCCGCGTTTCACACGTGCCATGTTTCTTCTCCCTGCTTACAGACCGTACGGGGCCCACTGCTTAACGGTCAGGCCGTCAGCATGGGTGAGAACCTGGCTGCCACGGTTCTGGCGCTTGGCCTTCTGGCTGCGGGCATAAAGGTTGTGGCGCTTCTTACCCGGGCCAGCGAGCACCTTGCCCGTGGCGGTAATCTTGAAGCGTTTCTTGACCGATGACTTGGTCTTCATCTTCGGCATTTTGGTCTCCTGTCGCTACAACCCCGGGGTTAAACGGGGGTCCCGAAGATCGGGGCGGCGGCCAGGCATGCCTAATGGCCCGGACACGCACGCATCACGTTTTACGGTGAAGCGGCGCCTATAATGGCTCCACGCCCCCGTGACAAGAGCATGCAAGGGGGGCAAAGCTGCGCGCATGGCAGGTAAACCGCCGGATGCGGCAGCTTTATACGAGGCAGCACTCAACCACATGGCCCGCTACGCGGCCACCGAGGCCGGGCTGGCACGCGTGCTGGCACGCCGCATAGAGCGCTGGGGCAAATTACAAGAGGAAGCGGCAGAGGCCGAAGAGCTAGCCCGCGTCATGCGCCGGGCCAAGGCGGAAATTCCCGGCGTACTCAGCCGCCTTAAAGATCTTGGAGTGCTGAATGATGAAGCCTTCACCGCCTCCCGCGCCAGGCGCCTGAGCCGGGAAGGCAAATCTCGCCGCGCCACCTTGGCCCATCTCACCGCCAAAGGCGTAAAAGCCCCGGCCCTGCCGGAGGACCCCGAACATGAGCTGGCCGCCGCCTGCGCCTATCTGCGCCGCCGCCGGGCAGGCCCATTTGGCCCCGCCCCCGTAGAAAAAATTCTCGCGGCCATGGCACGCGGCGGCTTCTCCCAGGCCATTTCCCGCCGCGCCCTGGCGCTGGACCGGGATGCAGCCGAAACCCTGATCAACAGCCTCTCGGCGCCTTTGCCCTAACCCGGAATTTTCAACCCCGCCCAAATCGGGCTGAGCAAAGGGTTGAACCCCGCCCCGCCATTGGGCGGCAGACGCGATTGCCGGAAGAAATACTCATCCAGCGCCCTCTTAATATCTAACGGCGCGGCGGTCTCCTGCGCCAGCACCGGCCGCACCTCCAAATGTTGGCCCTCAGGCGCCGCTCCCGGATCATGCGGCGCCTCTTGCACCATGGCTGCAACGCCCTGCGCGCCACGCGCCCGCCGCAAACCCGGCACCGGCAGCACATGGCGCCCCTTGGCTGGAGGCAGCGCCTCCCGCCCCACAACTCCGTCAGCCGCATACGGCGCGAAAGACATCTGCTCCACCCCCCTGCCCCGCACAGGCAAATGCAGCGCCTCCCGCTCGGCCCGCCGGCGCTCACGGGCAACCGCCGCCTCGTGCCGGGCCTGCGCCATGGCAACCCGGTAGGATGGCGCATCAGAAGCAGCACGCGGCATTTCCCGCTCCGGCACATCTTCCGGCACAGCCACGTGCATTGCGGCGATGGAACGCCCCTCACCCGGCGACACCGCAACCCTACGCTTCAGCTCCATCTGCCGCTTGGCCGCCGCCACAGGCGCAAACCCGCCTAACTCCGGTTGCCCCGCCGCCAACGCCAAGTCGTGCAGCTTAGCCTCCAGCCTTACGACCGCACGCTTTTCCTTGGCAGCCGTCAGCGCCGCCCGGAACTCACCCAGCACCGCACCAGGGCGTTGCTCCGCCTTATCAATGCCCTTCGCCTCAGTCATCGCACATCATCTCCCGGCATCATGCAAAACATATGCGCCAACGAGGTCGTGGCCCGGCTTACGCCGGGCCATACACATCACAGCCCAAAAATGCTCTTCAAATCCGCCAGAATGGTCTGCAGCAGGCCCAGCCCCGCCTGCGCCTTAGCTGCATCCTGGGCCGGCATGGTGGCCAGCACCGGGGCGGCGGCCGTCGCCAGCGCACCAGCCGCGGCGGTCGCCGTGGCCAGCGCATTGGCATGGGCCGCCTGACTGGTTTCCACGGCATTCACCACCGCTTCGCCCACATGCAGCCCGGCCGCCACGGCGGCGCCAACCGGCCCACCTACAGCCGCACCAACATTGGCGGCAACATTCAACGCATTCTCAATCTTGCTGGTTTCACTCATCATCATCTCCACGATAAAAATTAAGAGCCGTCACCCTCTCCTTGGCGATCATCCATCCCCGCCACGGCAGCTCCACGCGCAGCGGTTTCCAACCACAATCCGGCCATTCATCGCCAATCCCGTCCGGCAAGGCCGCAACGAAAAGCTCCAAAGCCCTTTGCCCCGCCAAACCTCACCTGTTCACGCAATGCCAAACCGGCACGCACGCCCAATGCTGCAATGAAACTGTATCGATTATATTTTACCGGTGCAGGCTATCAAAATTTGTTCAGCATCAACCCAAAACTCATGCACTCAGCCTACAAACTACCCATGAAACAAGCTGGTCACCAGCCCGCCACATGCCGCCGATAACAGGCTGATGAGCATCATGCTCATCCGCCGTTCCGCATCCCGTTCCCCACGCGTACGCGACATATCCGCCCGCACATCGCCCAAGCCCGTCACCAACTCATCAATTTTCGCGAATAGCTTGTTTATAACCTGGTCCTCTTGCGCCAGATACCTAACCCGCCAAGCCTCCAACGAATCCGCTTTCGTCTCCAAAATCCCAATATCCTGCTGCAAGGCGGCCATGTCATGGCGCAGCCCCGCAATATCGCCGCGGAGGGCGGCAATCTCCTCCCTCTCCATCCTGGCTCCTTAAGTCGCGGTGTCAGACAAGGTAATCGGATAAGTTGTCGCCTGCAGCGGCATGTTCACCGCCCAGGCCGAGCCAAGATCATTGCCGATATTCCAATTCACAGGCGGTATCACACTTGCCCAATTATCCGTTATTGCATCACCGCGCCCAATTTGCGTGCTGCCATAAGGGTAGAAAAACAGCACCTCAGACGAAGGGCTGGTAATTGCCTCGCTCAGCGTAACCGATATATGCGTGGCATCAATACGTGCCGCGGCTTTCGCAGTGATAATCTTGCCCGGTACGGCCACGGAGCCACCATCCATCACGGCAAACCCGGCACCATTCGCCGCTTGCAATGGCACTCTCAGGTCATTCCCAGCGTCATGCGAAACCGTCAGGATCAAATTCGTATCCGACGCGCGGTAAACATGCACAATTTCCGGCCCGCCTTTCACCGGCAGGCCAATCACTGGCAGTTGCGCCGCAGGAATCGAATCTGACAAACCAGACGCAATCGCCGTCTGCCCCGCCGCATGTACGCCAATACGCCCAAACCTCAACAAATCCGGCTCATCGCGGTGCTCTGGGTCCCCGCCGCTAAACAAGCCGGTCGCCGGATCATAAGATGCGTTGAGTGGATTCGAATCCGCCGTCTGCCTGACGAACGTAACGATATTATTCGCCGCATCGCCAGCAAGATCCGCAATCGACTCACGCACCATCTGCACACCGTCATTGGTCTCGTACGGAATCGCATTCCACGCCAGCAGCGGCAAATTATTGGCCGTCCGCCCCAGCAGGCCACGCGTCATCGAAAGCAGTTGAAGCACACTCCCCTTGTAAAGGGCCTTATTTGCATAAGGCATCGTACTATCCTGCTCAGACCAAGGCCAGACAAGAAACGCAATATCATTCTCATCAACCGCGCTCACAACTGCGGAACTACCCGTCAAATAATCCGTCAACGCCGTAAAATCCGGCCCCCCGCTCCAAGTGGACGGATCAGACCCATCGCCAGGATTCGTCAGGAACGTACCACTATTCACCCCCGGCGGAAACAAAGGCGGCGATGAATTGGAAATCGGATGCCCCGAGACCACGGAATAGCGGCTGGGCGACAGATAGGTTCCCGAAATCGATGCGGTAACCGCATATGATGCCGCCCCCAAATACCACGCAATTCCCTGTGCCAATGCCTGAGCGCCGCCAGCATTTATAAACCACGCCGCATTGGACTGTCCCATGACAAGCAAATTCACACCACGCCGCGCACCCAGCACCCAACGCGCCTGTGCTGCAATCAGCGTCGTAATCTCACTTGCGGCCAGCGCCCGCTCCCACGCGGCTGCTTCATGAAACCAGCACTGCGCCGAACCCTGAATTGTGCCATCATGAAAAAACATCACCTGCGCCAAGGCACTCGCGCCAAGCGGGTTTGCCACAGCCGTTGCAACCTGCACGCCATCCAGCCACACATCCACCCCGGCGCCAGGCGTATTCCGCATAATCACCGCATGGCTGTGCCGGCGTGCCAAGCTGGCCGACAGCACAACCTGCCCGGCACTTCCGGGAAAAAGCGTCAGGTTGCTTCCCTCGGCGCTATCTGCCCGCAAAATCGTTGCGCCCGAACCCGCCAGCGTATGAATAAGCGGTATTGGCTGATTATCAACGTAATACGTTCCCTGCCGCCAATTCGGCCGCGTCCATACAAAATAACGCGTCCAGGCTGCACCGGTTCCAAATTCCAGTCCGGGATGCAGCAATCCCCAATCAGGATCAAGGCTCGGCCCATAATCCACAATCGCCGTCTCAGGCGCGCCAACCGCGCCTAAATATCCGTTCACGCGCGGCACGGCCAAGGCCGCCACGGGCGCCGTGTCCGCACTAATATGGTACGGCACCAGATTCTGCCCCTGGCCAGATTTATCCAGAACGGACGAAACAACATTATTCACAGCCGTCAGCGGATTTCCATTCGAATCCAGCAAACCCGCCAAAGTACCGGCATCCCACCACCCTGAAAGCCCGCCGATGTCCGATGGATAAGGCCCCGAAAACAACCCCGCGGGTATCGCGCTTCCCGCTGGCAAAGGCTCCGCCAAAACGCGCAGCCCCCGGCCCGCCATCACAGGCGCCCCGCTCACATTAAACAACATACCCATGGCGTCAGGTCACCGAGACCGTAAAGCTGCTGACAACCGTGTCCGTGCCGGCCGCTGTCTGCACCCACACATAGTAGTTCCCAGCCGTAGCCGGTGTTGTGTAATAAACCGCCCAAAGCGAATTTGAATAAATGATCGTCGCAGCCTGCCATCCGCTCGCAGGCATAACGGTATTAGAAGTCGAGAGCGCCACCTGCGTTGCCACATTCTGCGCAGGCGTCACAGCACCATTCAACGGAATCGTGCTGACACCATGCACGTAGCTGCCGCCAGGGTTATTAAACCCATAGGTCAGAGATGGCGCCGCGGCCACCGTAATCGCACCAGACACCGCCGCAACCCCCGTAACCGGATCCTGCGCCCAGGCATAGAATGTTCCCGCAGCGCCTGGCGTAAGGTCCGCCGTGAAATTGCCCCCGCTATTCGCCGCCGCAACCCACCCGCTCGCTGGTGCTGCGCTGTTCTGGGCAGAAAGTTGCACGTTAACACTATCCGTCGCCGGCACCACGGTACCGCTCACCGTCAAGCTCGATCCCGCTGTGGCGCTCGTGGGCGCCGTCACGGTCACCGCCGCCTGAACGGCGGAAATAGCCGCCGACACCGCATTCACCGCCGTAGCCGCCGCCTGCTGCGCCCAAACATAAACCGTCCCAGCCGTACCCGGCGTCAGGCTGCCGCTCCACACCTCGCCATTCACGGTGGCATCTACCCACGTCGCTGGCGATGCCGTGGCGCTTGAAGACAAGCCAATTTGCACAGCGCTATTCGCCGGAAACACATTACCCGTAACACTCATCGGCACACCCAAAGCCGTGGCTGCGGGTATGGTACCAATGCTGATACTCGGCGGCATAATCACAAAGCTGTTCGAGACCCCCACCACCGCCATATTATTATGGTCTCTTACACGCACGGCATAAGTCCCAGCCGCTAAACCAGAGGCTGTAAAACTATATGCGTTCGCTGTAATCACCGGACTGGCTGCAGCAATCCAAGTCGATCCACCATCCACAGAATAATCCAGTGCCGTTGGCGCATCATTAAATATTCCACCAGCAACAACAAACGGCGTATTCAACGCAGGTGCGGCAATCGAGGCCACCGTAATCGTCGGCGCATTTGGCACGATACCGCTCCACCAAACCAGCGACCCGCCAGAATACTGCAACCCAGCCAATGTGGTCGAGGCGCCGGGCGGTAAACTCGTACTACCGGAACCAGACGTTATCCCCGTTCCCATCGTAACAGCTCCAGCGGCCAGATTCACCAGGGTACAAGAAAATCCAGCGCCCATATTGACAAAATTGGCGCTCAACGTAATCGGCTGGCTTGCAACAAGAAAGCGGCCATTATGCTGGGTCGAATCAAGTACCGTATTCGCCGTTAATTCTACAACATCAGTCTGTACACTTTGCAATTTACTCTGCACGTAGGTCCATAAAGCCCCAAAACTTTGCACACTCAGCGCATTGCCCGCCTGCGCGACAAGTAGCTGGTCGCTATCTCCCGCGGCCGCCGCCGCGGGCATTTCATCTATCGTCTGTCCGCCCAAAAACTGCCCATATGGCATCCAAAAAAGCGCGCCATTCTGCCAAAGAGCAACATAGTCCGTATCTCCCACCGCGCTTGCAACATTTTGCGCGGCAGGCCCATTCAGCCCCGCGCCCGCAGGTCCCTGCGGCCCAGCCACACCCACGGCCCCAGCCGGGCCAGCAGGCCCTTGGGGTCCCACCGGTCCGGCAACGGAAGACACCGTTACGCTAATAACACCATTATCAATCGAAATACCCGAACCGGCGGAAAACAGTCCTTGCAACGCCGCCGCTGGCAATAACCCAGGCGCGCCATTCGAACTCACAACAAAATCGTCAGACAAACTCAATGCCGCCAGCACGGGAAACCCGGCATGATCCGCTCCGGTGGCCGCCAAAGTCCCGGAACTCAAAGCAAGGCCAGTTCCTACAGCCACCCCCTCAGGCCCTCCCGCACCGGTACTGTTCCGGCCCATCAAGCTGCCTGTTGGAACATTAATAATCGGCTGCAAGCCCGCCGTAAGTTCCGAAACAGTAACAGAATACAGTAGCCCCGCCTGCGATATAGGCAGCAAATCACCCGCACCGACAGAAGCCGCCGGCGTTAATTGCGCAATAGTTGTCATAACCAATTTCCGTGAGATGTTTCCGCCCTGGCAAATAACGCCTCAGGCAACCGCCACCCAGTTAGATGACCCAGTTCCAGACTGCTTAATCCAGAATGTCGCACCAACTCCGCCATTCAAATTCCGGAACGTGGACCCCGCGGGCGCAGCAACTACATTCAACGGTGACCCCCGGCCTATCAGCTCCACCGCCCCTACCGGCTCCGTATCCGAAATCAGCCGGACAACACCAACTCCAGCAGGATGCAACGAAATATCGCCTTCCTGCGTCTTAACAGTCAGGCTTCCATCCCCGTTCGGCGCAACATAATCATTCTGCGCAAACCTC
>JAKBCX010000024.1 GCA_021807465.1 Pseudomonadota bacterium
TTGCACGCACGGCTTCCGCCGGGTCCATGTGGACCGGACCCATCATCCAGCGCGGCTCGTAGGCGCCGATGGGCAGCATGGCGAGGTCTGGCGCGCCAAGGCGGTGGCGGATTTCGGCGAAATACTTCGTGTACCCGGTATCGCCCGCGAAGTAGATTTTATGGCCCTTATAGGTGAGATACAGCCCGCCCCAGAGCATCTCGTTTCTGTCCCACAGCGTGCGGGCGGAAAAATGCCGGGCGGGGGTGATGGTGACATGCGCGCCATGCACCGTGGCTGCCTGCCACCAATCCAGCTCGATGGCCGCGTGGATGCTGTTTTTGGCGAGATACGCGGCGTTACCCAGCGGGGTGACGATGCGCGCGCCCGGCGAGTGGTGGTGGAGGGCGCGCAGCGAGTCCAGATCCATGTGGTCGTAATGGTTGTGCGAGAGCAAAATCAGGTCGATGCGCGGCAGATCGGCCAGGGCGATGCCGGGGGCGCGGACGCGCTTGGGGCCGGCGAAGCGGACGGGGGAGCAGCGCTCGGAAAACACTGGCTCAGTGAGCACGGTGAGGCCGGGCAGACGGATGAGGAAGGTGGTGTGGCCGATCCAGGTGATGCTGGCCTCGCCTTCGGGCGGGGGATATTGTTTGTTTTCAACCCATTCGGGCCATTTGGACCACACGGAGCGGTCTCGCCGCGCGCGGGCCAGGAGCAGGCGCCAAATGCCGCCGCGCTGGGCGTTATCTGGGCGTATGGTGGGCTCGGGGTTGAAGAAATGGGTGCCGTTAAAGTGGTCGGACGGGGGAATTGCCATGGAAATTGATATAGAGCCGCGTGATGGCTTTTGAATGGCGCCGTGCCAGAAGCGGAAAAACCATATTGTGTTATGCGTTTACCGCAACTCTCTCTTGTATCGGCGCGGCGACGGCGGATATGTAGCTCAGTGCGAAAATTCAGGAAGATTTGCGTTCCCATGGCTGAAGTCAAGAAAACCAAGGTTCTCATCATCGGTTCAGGGCCTGCGGGCTATACGGCCGCCATTTATGCGGCGCGCGCCAATCTGCGCCCCGTGCTGGTGGCGGGGCTGCAGCCGGGCGGGCAACTAACCATTACCACCGATGTGGAGAACTACCCGGGCTTCGCCGACCCAATTCAGGGGCCATGGCTGATGGAGCAGATGGCCAAGCAGGCCGAGCATGTGGGCACGGAAATTCTCTACGATATTGTCACCGAGGTTGATTTCTCGCAGCGCCCCTTCAAGGCGCTGACCGATGGCGGGGTGGCGTTTGAAGCGGAGTCCGTGATTATTTCCACCGGGGCGCAGGCGCGCTGGCTGGGGCTGGAATCGGAGCAGAAATACCAGGGCGCCGGGGTTTCCGCCTGCGCCACTTGCGACGGGTTTTTTTACCGCGGCAAGCGCGTGGCCGTGATTGGCGGCGGTAATACGGCGGTGGAAGAGGCCATTTACATGACCCACCATGCCAGCCACGTAACGCTGGTGCACCGGCGCGACAGCCTGCGCGCCGAGCGCATTTTGCAGCAGCGCCTGTTCGAGAACCCCAAAATCTCGGTGGTGTGGGACCATAATGTGGACGAGATTCTCGGCACCGGCACGCCCGAAGTGGTGAATGCCGTGCGGCTGAAGAACGTGAAGACGGGCGAGACGCAGGAAATTCCGGTGGAGGGCGTGTTTGTCGCCATCGGGCACTCGCCGACCACGGCCATCTTCCAGGGCCAAGTGAAGCTGGATGACGAAGGCTATATCATCACCAAACCAGGGACGACGGAGACTTCCATTCCCGGCGTGTTCGCGGCGGGAGACGTGCAGGACAAGACTTACCGTCAGGCGGTGACCGCCGCCGGGACGGGCTGCATGGCGGCGCTGGAGGCCGAGAAATTCCTGGGCAACATTCCGCTGCATGTCAGCGAGGCGGCATAAATGACCGGACAGAAAATGGATTGGGACAAGCTGAGGGTTTTCCATGCTGTGGCCGAGGCCGGCAGCTTCACCCATGCGGGTGATACGCTGAACCTCAGCCAATCGGCGGTATCGCGGCAGATTTCGGCGCTGGAAGAAGCGCTGGCCGTGCCGCTTTTCCACCGCCATGCGCGCGGGCTTATTCTCACCGAGCAGGGTGAGGCGCTGAACCGCACGGTGCGCGAGGTATTCGCCAAGCTGGCCATGACCGAGGCACTGCTGGCGGAAAGCAAGGAAAAGCCCGCGGGACGGCTGAAAGTGACCACCACGCACAGCTTTGGCGTGGCGTGGCTGGCACCCCGGCTGAAGCATTTTCTCCAGCAGCACCAGGATGTAACCGTCTCGCTGCTGCTGGACGACACGGACCTGGACCTGGCCATGCGCGAGGCCGATGTGGCCATACGCATGCACCCGCCGCGCCAGCCGGACCTGGTGCAGCGGCATTTGGGCGAAATCCGCCAGCAGATTTGGGCCGCGCCCGATTACGCCAAGCAGTACGGCCTGCCCAATACGATAGAGGAGCTGGACAACCACAAGCTCATCCTGTTCGGCGACCGCAAGCCGCCCGTGCCGGATGTGAACTGGCTGGGCGAGCTTGGCCGCAAGGACGGAACCGCGCGGCGCGGGGTGCTGGAAGTGAACTCGCTGCAGGCGATGCTGGCTTGTATCCGCGCCGGGATAGGCATTGGCAGCGTGCCGGACTACCTGGTGCAGGACCAGACCGGGCTGGTGCCCGTGCTGCCCGAGGTGAAGAAACCGGCCATCGATATGTATTTTGTGTACCCGGAGGAGCTGCGGAACAGCAAGCGCGTCTCTGTTTTCCGTGACTTTCTGGTGAATTCTATTTCAGACCGTAACGGGCTGCCGCGCTGAAAGCGGCAGTTTTCCTGGATTCCGCAAATGCGGCGGAACACGGCGATACAAAAAATCAACATAAAATGCGCCTACCCCCCTTAAAAAAATCTGCCTGTGGCGTATATACAACATTGTCCGGTGCGAGCCGGACATCATCTGGTTCTCTTGGACCAGATTGGGACTTCGGTCCCAACGTCTCCCAGACGTGAAGCCTCCCTGTTGACTTGACCCGCTGGCCCATTAGGTGCCGGCGGGTTTTTTTATGCGCGAAGGGCCGGATGAGCTTTTACCAGCAAACACCAGAGGGGCTTGTGGTGGCCGTGAAGGCCCAGCCGGGCGCCAGGCGCACCGCCATTGGCCCGGTTTTACCCGCCTCTCCCGCCCCGGGCTGGCCGGATGCGCGGCTGAAAATTGCCGTGACCGCGCCGCCAGAGGATGGCCGGGCCAATGAGGCCATTATCGCCGCCCTAGCGGCCTGGCTGGGTGCCAAGCCAGCCGCCATTACCTTAACGGCCGGGGCTACGGCGCGCGATAAACGGTTTGTTGTGGCGGGGGCGTGCGGAGTGCCGGGTGTGTGAGCATGAGATCGGCAGCGTCTTTTCGCGTATAAATCGCATCAGTTTCACGCTTCCAGGGCAGCTGATATACGCGCCGCACGATGAACCTACCCTTGCTGCGCCGCCTGACCCCGCTATTCGAGTGCCTGGGCCGCCCACGGACGCTTGTGGCATTGTTTCTGCTTTGCGCTCTGCCCACCGGGCTGGGCTGTGCCATGCTGTCACCGCTAGGAGCACCGCCCGATGAAATGGCCGCCCTTGCGCGGGTAGATGGGCTGCGTCTCGGCCAGGTTTTGAACGCCCCCCCCCCCCCGCCTAGCGGGTCTCCAGGGGTACTGATTGATTCGGGCGTGTCTGACCTCATCCTGTCCATGGATGGCTTGATATTTTCCGGTTATGACACAAACGGCAACGTGCCGCCTAGTTTACTGGCACGCGCCGCAGCCATTCACTGGAGCGGGACAAATACGTTCTGCATGACGCAGATGGTCATGTACTCCCCGGTGTTTTACGCCCCTGCCACATTGGGCCTGTGGGCGGGCAAAGCGGCTGGAATGGGGCCGTTCCATGCTGCTTATCTGGCCCGGGTGCTGATGTTGCTCACTTATATCGCCATGGGTGCCGCGGCATTGCGCCTTGCGCGTTTTGGCGGGGGCTTGCTTTTTGTTGCGCTTACATTGCCGACGAGCATATTTCTCGGCGCCTCATGCAACCAGGATGGGCAACTGATTGCCGCCTGCGCGCTGGCCGCAGCGCTGCTGACCAGGGTAAAGCCCGCCGCGTGGTGGGGTGCGCTCGCGCTGCTTACCGCCATTACCTTGGGCAAGATCTCCTATGGCTTGCTAATGCTGTTTTGCCTTGCCCCGCTGCGCGGGCCTGGAATTGCGCGGCGGGCCGGAGCCGTGGCGCTGGCGGCACTGCTGCCTGGGCTTTGGCTGTTGCATATCCATAATCTGGGATTTGCCCCCTGGCCCTGGCCGCCCTACCATCCTGGCCCGCTTTGGCCCGGCGATAGAACCGTATGGCTGCATGATGCGCGGCCGGAGAATAATGTCCGCGTGCTGCTGGCGCATCCGGCCCAAATATTACTGCTGCCGCTGCATTCCTTGGCGGCGCATTGGCACGACACATGGCGCAGGATTCTGGCCTGTGTGTCGGTCGATTTTGTGCTGCTCCGGCCATGGGAATATCCTTGCCTCGTGGCGGCGCTGGGCTTTGCCGCCATGGCGCCGGCTGCCCCTGGGCGGCACTGGCTGGCTGCGGATGCCGGGCTTGGCCTGCTCATCTTATTTGGCAGCTTCATGGGCGTGGAGCTGTCGCTTTACCTTACCTACACACCAGCGGGCGAGGCGCTGGTTGCTGGTGTGCAGGGGCGGTATTTTCTGCTCCTTCTGCCGTTCTGCATTTTTCCGCTTTCCTGGATTATGGCCCGGCTACCCTGGCGCGGGCTGCCAGCCGGGCTGTTCTGCTTACCCGGCGTGGCGCTGGCTTTGGTGAATATCTTGGCGCTTCCCTTGTTCCTGTTCCAGCTCTTCCGCATGGCCGGGCCGTAGGCGTGCCGCGCTGGTAAGTTTTATCTGGCCGTTGCGGGGCCGTTTGGCGGCCGTGGCAACCCATCTTTTGCCAAAACGTTGCACGAAAGATGGATTGCTTCGCTGCGCTCGCAATGCGCGCTGGGCCTGCTTTTCTACGAATAGCCGCTAAGCCTCTTTCGCCCCGGCGGCGATGACCGCGAGGGCGCAGGAGGCCAGGCGGGCGCGTGTGTCGTCCGCGCGGCTGGTGAGGATGATGGGTACCTTGGCGCCGAGGACGATGCCGGCGGCATCGGCGCTGGAAAGGAAGGTGAGCTGCTTGGCGAGGATATTTCCGGCCTCGATGTCTGGCACCAGCAGGATGTCGGCATGGCCGGCGACGGGGGATTTTATTTCCTTGCGGGCGGCGGCGGCGGGGGAGATGGCGTTGTCGAAGGCGAGCGGGCCGTCGAGGATGGCGCCGGTGATCTGCCCGCGATCGGCCATTTTGCACAAGGCGGCGGCGTCCAGCGTGGCCTGCATGGCGGGGTTTATGGTTTCCACCGCGGCGAGGATGGCCACGCGCGGGGTTTCAATGCCCAGCACATGGGCGAGATCGATGGCGTTCTGGATGATGGCGATTTTGTCTTCGAGCGTGGGGGCGATGTTGATGGCGGCGTCGGTGATGAAAAGCGGGCGGGGGTAGGACGGAACATCCATGGCATAGACATGGCTGAGGCGCCTGCCGGTGCGCAGGCCGGTGTCTCTCTGCATCACCTCGTGCAGCAGCTCGTCGGTATGGAGCGAGCCTTTCATCAGCAGGCTGGCCTTGCCCGCGCGTACCAGGGCCACGGCCTGGGCGGCGGCGGCGTGGCTATGGGGGGCGTGCTCGATGTGGAATTTGGAAATGTCGAGCTGGCAGGCGGCGGCGCGGGAGAGGATTTTTTCCGTGGGGCCGACCAGAATAGGGTCGATGAGGCCGCGCTCGGCGCCCTCGACGGCGGCGCGGAGCGAGGTTTCGTCGCACGGATGGGCGATGGCGGTGGGTATGGGCGCGCCGGATGTGGCACGGGCGAGCAGAGCGCGGAAGCGGTTGTGGCGCAGCAGCCGTACCTCGGGCAAAGCAATGGCGGGGCGGCTGACTTTTTCGGTGGGCGCCTGCACCGTGGCGGTGCCGCTCAGCACCTCGGTGCCGTGCTGGTTGACGCAGTGGCAATCCAGGATGACGCGGTGTTTCTCTGGAAGCAGGCTTGTGACGGTGCAGGTGGCGGTAATGGCATCGCCCGGGCTGACAGGGGCGCGGAATTTCAGCTCCTGGGCAATATAGATGGTGCCGGGGCCGGGCAGCTTGGTGCCGAGCACGGCGGAGATTAGCCCCGCCGTGAGAACGCCCTGGGCGATGATGCCGCGGAACATATCCGTGGCGGCATATTCCGGGTCGAGATGGGCGGGGTTTACGTCGCCGGAAATCGCGGAGAAAAGAATGATGTTGTCCAGCGTGATCTCGCGCGTGACGCTGGCGGAATCACCGGGCTTTATTTCGTCAAAAACACGGTTTTCGAGCCATTCGGTTTGCATGTCCATCGTGCTCCTCTCCCTTAGCGTTGCAGAACATAGGTGCCGGGCGCGGGGCCGAGTATGGGGTAGCCGGAAGATGGCGCGCCTTGCTGCGGCGGGTTTATTTTTGGGCCGGAATGGGCGTGGAGCCATTCCACCCAGACTGGCCACCAGGAATCCTGCTCGCACACCGCATGGCTCTGCCATTCATCGGGCGGAATGTGCAGGTCTCCCGCCTTGTGCCTCAACACGCAGAAATGGCGGTTGCCGTGGCCTGGCTCGCTGACCACGCCGGCATTATGCCCGCCAGAGGTGAGGACGAAGGTGAAATCGCCGTGAATGAATTGCTGGAGCTTATAGACCGAACGCCAGGGGGCGATGTGGTCGGTTTCCGTGCCGATGACGAAGAAGGGCTGCTGTATGTCGGCGAGCGAGATTTTGCGGCCTTCGACCTCGTAGCGGCCTTCCGTTAGATCATCATTCAGGAACAGGCGGCGCAGATATTGCGTGTGCATGCGGTAGGGCATGCGCGTGGCGTCCATGTTCCAGGACATCATGTCGTTGGGGTGGTCGTCCTCGCCCAGATAGTAGCGGCGGACGAGGTGCGACCAGATGAGATCGTTGGCGCGCAGCATCTGGAAGGCGCCGGCCATTTGCGAGGAATCGAGATAGCCTTGTTCCCACATCGCATCTTCGAGATAGGCGAGCTGGGATTCGTTGATGAAGAGTTGCAACTCACCGGCTTCGGTGAAATCGGTTTGCGCGGCGAGCAGGGTGATGGTGGCCAGGCGGTCATCGTGGTCGCGCGCCATGGCGGCGGCGGTTATGGAGAGCAGCGTGCCGCCGAGGCAATAGCCGGTGGCGTGGATTTTGGTATCGCCGCAAATGGCCTTGATGGCATCGAGCGCCGCCATGACGCCGAGGCGGCGGTAGTCGTCCAGCTCCACATCGCGCATCGAGGCATCGGGGTTGCGCCAGGAGATGCAGAAGACGGTGAAGCCCTGCTCGACCAAATAGCGCACCATGGAATTATGCGGCGAGAGGTCGAGAATGTAATATTTCATGATCCAGGCCGGAACGATGAGGATGGGTTCCGGGCGCACGGTTTCCGTGGCGGGGCTGTATTGCAGCAGCTCGATGAGATTGTTACGGAAAACCACCGAGCCGGGGGTGATGGCGACATCGGTGCCGGGCTGCATGGGCAGGGGCTGCGCCGCCGAGCCGCCGAGCACGCGCAGATCCTCGATGAAATGGCGCGCGCCTTCGCGCAGATTATCGCCATAGCTGACGAGGGTTTTGCTGCGGACCTCGGGGTTGAGGGCGGGAATGTTTGAGGGGGCCAGCATGTCCATGAACTGGCGGGCGGCGAAATTGACGATGCGCTCGCTGACTTTGGCGACACCAGGGGTGCTGGTGGTGGCTTTGTCCCAGAAATGCTCGGCGCGCAGAAAAGCCTGCATGGCAAAGGCCGCGGGGCCGTTTTGCCAGCCGGGATCGGCGAAGCGGTGGTCGCCAGGGGCGGGAGCAAGTTTTTCCACGGGCAGGCCCAGGAGCTGGCGGGTAAGGGCCGCCCAGTCCGCCCCGATCTGCCGGCCAAGGGCGAGCTGGCGGCCGGGCTGGCTGGAGAGGTGCATAAGCCAGTCGGCCATTGCCAGGGGCAGGGCGGCGGGGGAAAGGCCGCCGCTGAACCTGGCCTGGATGGCGTTGAGGGAGCGATCGAAATCGCGCAAATCGGACTCGTCGGTCATGGCGGCTCCTATAGTCAGGCGAGCAGGTGTTGGCCGCCATCGACGGGTATGATTGTGCCGGTGAGCATTTGCGCGGCATCGGAAACCAGGAAGGCGGCGAGACCGCCACAATCCTCGATGGTGGCGAGGCGGCGGGCGGGGGATTCCCGCATGGCGGTGGTTAGCAAATTATCGAAATGCGCGATACCGCCGGCGGCGCGGGTGGCGATGGGGCCGGGCGAGATGGCGTGCACGCGGATGCCTTGCGGGCCAAGCTCAGCGGCGGCGTAGCGCACGGCGCTTTCCAGCGCCGCCTTCACCGGACCCATGATGTTGTAGTTTGGCACCACGCGCTTTGAACCCAGATACGTGACCGAGAGCAGCGTGCCGCCCTGGGGCATGAGAGGGGCGGCGAGACGGCAGGCGCGCAGGAAGGAATGGCAGGAAATATCCATGGCCAGGGCGAAGCCTTCGGCTGAGCTGTCGATAACGCGGCCGTGCAGGTCCGGCGCCGGGGCGAAGGCGATGGAGTGGAGCAGGAAATCGAGCAGGCCCCAGCGCTGCTTGATTTCGGCGAAGACGGCTTCGAGTTCGCCCGGCTCGTGCACATCGCAGGGCAGGAGGAATTCGCACGGCAGCGTGCTGGTGACCTCGGCGGCGTAGGGGCGGGCTTTCTCGTTGAGGCAGGTGGCGCCGAGCGTGGCGCCGCAGGCGGCGAAGGCGCGCGCGCAGCCGGTGGCTATGCTCTCCTCATTGGCGATGCCGAGGACGAGACCCCGGCGGCCTTGCAGGCTGAACATTTGCGGCGGCGCGGCGCTGCTCACGGGGCGCGCTGCTCTGGTTTGTGCACCTCTTGCGCCGGGCGGTCGTGCAGGCCCGGCATGGGGCGCTCCATGACCGCGGCGAGCAGGGCGGCGTTGGCGCGCATCAGCTCTTGCATGTAGGTGGCGTTGGCCTGCGCCACGTCGCGCATGATTTCTCCCATACGGGAATAGATGCGGGTGGAGGGCATGAATTTTTGCGGGGCGGAGAGCAGCTCACGCGAAATCTGGAACAAATCCATCGGGTCGGAGGCGGGTTTTTCAGACATGGCGTATCATCCTTTGCAGCATTTAAGGATAATTTGCCCCAGCATAGCCGATGCGGTGTTGATTTGCGTCAATCGCCACAAAATTAACGGTTTCTTCATGTTACAGGGGCGGCTAATTGCTTAACGGCCGCGCAACCAAAAACGGCGCTGGAAGTAAATTGTTTACCAATTTGGCCTAGGCTGGCCGCGCCGTTTGCGGGGGTGAGGATGACAAGCGTTTGGGACCGGAGCCTGCTGCCCCTGATTGACCGCGCGCTGGCGGAACCGGGCTGGCTGCCGGCTATTCCGGCGCCGCTGCGCGCGGCTTATGCGGAAGAGCGGCTGGAGCAATGCAGGCTGTTCAACCGGCGCCTGCTGATGGTGCTGACGCTGGTTTTCGATTTTTACTGGGTGGGGGAGTTTGTTACCGCGCCGGAGATTGTGAGCTTCTCGGGCCTGTTGCGCTTTGGGCTGATGACGCCGGCGGTGATTTTGTTTCTGGCGCTGGACCGGCAAGGCCGGGTGGGGCGGCGTTACGGGTTCTGGCTGCTGATGCTGATGCTGATGCCAGCCCTGATTTCGGCGCTGGTGTGTTTACGCACCACATCGCCCGCCGCGCTGCTGGATATTCGGGCCACGCCGCTGATTTTGCTGGGCACCTGCCTGGCGGTGCGGATGCCGCCGCGGGAGTTTTTTGTAACCACCGTTGCGGTGCCGCTGCTTTATATCGGCTCGCTGTTTTTTTGCCATGTGGTACCACGGAATGAGGTGGGGACGCTGGCGCTGATTGAGGTTTCGATAGCCGTGGCGGCGGCGGGGTTTAATTTGCAACTGGAATGGCGCGACCGGCGGATGTTTTTGCTGAACAGCGCCGACCGCATTATGCGCGGGCTGCTGGAGGCGGCGAATTTGGGGCTGGCGCGCGAGGCGCTGACCGACAAGCTGACCGGCGTGGCGAATAGGCGCTGTTTTGACGATACGCTGGCGCTGTTCTGGCAAAGTGGCGCCGCCGCGCGCGGGGCAGTGGGGCTGATTATGGCGGATATAGACCATTTTAAGCGCTATAACGATTATTACGGGCACCAGGCGGGCGATGATTGCCTGCGCCGCGT